>JAFGQE010000076.1 GCA_016935835.1 Clostridia bacterium
CGATTTAATGCATTATTCCCCCGACTGACACATTGATGACAGAATCATTGGGTAGAATTCATTTATTAAATGCAAAGGAGCTTTACTAAATGAAAAACAAAACATATTTAATGATAATTATAATAATTGCGGTGGCGCTGACAACGGCATGTTCCGTTGAACCGGCGGGCGAAATACCCTCTTCATATCAACCGGTTGCGTCCGCAGCGCAGGAACCGCTTCAGCCCGCCGACCCGGGCTATGGGTCGTCCGGGTCTTTTTCCAATACGGATATTTCACTTGAACAAATGCTCATATATGCAATCCAGGATGAGTATTTTGCGAGAAGCGAATATGACTATATAATCAATGAACTGGGTGCCGGCACCCCGTTTACCAATATAATAAAATCGGAGGAAACCCATATTTCCATGCTGACTCCACTTTTTGAAGCATATAGCTATGATTTTCCCGCGGACACTTCGGCAGTGCACCTGGTTTTTCCCTCTTCGATAACCGAAGCCCTTGAGACTTGTGTCGAAGCCGAGATTGACAATATCGCCATGTATGAGAAATTCCTGGAAAGCGATCTGCCGGATGATGTTGCCGCGATATTCATAGAATTGCGGGATGCGTCAAAAAATCATCTGGATGCCTTCCAAAGAAAACTCAGCAGATCGTAGGGATTCCATATGGGGTTTAAAGGTTTGATAAGCCATTGATGGCCTGAATCAGCATAAGACGCCATGCCGGGTGAATTCAAACAACCCGGATTACATAGGGGGATTGATAAATTCCCCTTTATTTTTATAAATTCGATTCCATGAGCTGTTTTGTATAGGCATGGGAAGGGTTGCCAAGAACTTCTGCGCTGGTGCCTATCTCAACAATCTCCCCGTTACGCATCACCGCTATCCTGTTGCATATAAACCGGACAACCTTGAGGTCATGCGATATGAACACATATGTAAGCCCCAGCTCATCCTTTAATGATTTCAGAAGATTCAATATCTGACCCTGGACGGAAACATCGAGGGCGGACACCGGCTCGTCGCATATTATGATCCTTGGTCTTGTGGATATCGCCCTTGCAATAATGACCCTCTGGACCTGCCCTCCGCTCATCTGTCCGGGAAACTTGACTTTTTCAGCAGGCGACAATCCCACCATGCCAAGAAGCCTGTCCACTTCATCATTTATCATTGAATCCCTGACTATGCCATGTATCTTGAGCGGTTCCGACAATAATTCGCCGATTGTCATCTTTGGATCAAGCACAGCGTTCGAATGCTGGAAAATAATCTGGAGGTCTTTCCTGAATTTCCTCATGCCATTCTCATCAAGCATGGTTATATCCTTCCCAAAAAGATATATCCTGCCCTCACTTGGCTCGACAAGCCTCATTATCATGTTCGCCGCCGTGCTTTTACCGCTTCCGCTTTCTCCTATCAATCCAAGTGAATCCCCTTCAAAAACCTCGAAGGAGATGTTTCTTACGGCATCAATGATGATTTTATCCTTAAGGCGGGCACCGGCGATTATGTAATGCTTCGATAAATTCTCCACCTTTAAAAGGCACTCTCGCCCATGATCCTTGTATATATCAATATTCTCCGTCATCCGGTCCTCCCGTCTTGATATGATTATCCGCGTTTTCAATCCTTCCGTCGATTATCCGCGCCAGGCACCGCGCCTTTCTTTTATCCCTTTCGAGCATTGCGGGAATTCCCGACTTGCATTCGGGGCATCTGAATCTGCATCTTTCATAAAATGGACATTCATCCTTGAAATCTGAAGGAACCAGCGGAGTTCCATCCAATGTATACAGCCTGTCTTCATTCCTGTCCAGCGACTGCGAGCATTTTATCAGTTCTTCGGTGTACGGGTGCAGCGGATTCCTGAAAATCTCATCAATGCCTCCTTCCTCGACCACCATTCCCCCGTACATTATTACAAGCCTTCCGCACAAAAATCTCGCTATATCAAAATCATGCGTTATGAATATAATCGACATACCGTATTTAAGGTTGATCTGAGTGAACAGGTCGAGTATCCTTTTCCTCAGCGAAGCGTCAATTGAGCTTGTAGGCTCGTCGGCTATCAGCAGATCCGGTTTGCATATGATTCCCTGGCATATCATGATTCTTTGATTCTGTCCGCTGCTCAGCTGGTAAGGATACATTCCGTAAACCGTGCCCGGGTCCGGAATGCCCGCTTCAAGCAATGCTTTCTCTATAATCTGCCTTTTGTATGGAAGTCCGTGGGTCTTCAGGGTATCGGCGAGCTGCCGTCCTATTTTCTTATACGGATTCAGCGCCTGGGACGGATTCTGGAATACAAATGATATCTCCCTTCCCCTTATGTTACGCAGTTCCTTTTCTTTGGCACTTGCAAGGTCCCTTCCCTTGAATATAATCTTGCCCTGGTCGATCGTGCCTTCTTCCTTTTCAAAAAGCCTCATGATCATGCTTGCAGAAACTGTCTTTCCGCTGCCTGATTCGCCTAGAATTCCTAATATCGCTCCATTTTCCAGACTTAGGTCGAATCCGCGTATTACCGGCACGGATGTTTTTCCGTTGATCAGGGATACTCTCAGATCCCTGACATCAAGAAGCATCCGGTCATTATAACCATATGTCCCGGCAGTCTTTCCTTTTCTTCCCTTCATTACATTGATTCCTTCCCGGAACTCCTCTGTCCTTTCAGTAATTGCTGATGTTTATTGCTTTAAGCAGCATGCTTCCTATTTCACTTATATCATGGCCTCCCCCGCCTGCCTCGTCCGTTCTGATAATAATTGATGCTATCCCTTTTTCCCAGAACATTACGTTATGCGCCTCATTGTCCGTGAAGTAGTATTCCCTTCCGACGTTGATTGATTCGGGTTCCGCGAATTCAAGTTTGTTTTTCCCAAACTCCTGTTCCAGCATATGTCCTATGCTCCATGCATATGTACGCGTGAACGGGGCCTGCTTCGAACTGTAACCGATTACGTCGAACTCCGGCCGGCTGATGCCGGTAAGGTCGATGAACAGCTTGACCTTGGCCGGGCTGTACGGAAAATCCGCGGACATAGGAAAAATCCCATTGAGTTTCGTACTGACAGTGCCGTCAAAGAACATGAAAATGAGGGAACGCCCGATATCATGGTCCGAGCACAGCCTTTCCATAAGCTCAAGATTGAAATCCAGGACAGAAGACCCTTCTTTATTCAAATAGTTATATCCCATTCCGATGATCAGTGCTTCGCCGCCCGCATATGGATCGGCGCCCTTCCTTATCCCCGATATATTAAGACCGGTGGTTCCAAGCAGTTCGACCGTTGTTGAAATCCTCACTTCTGCCCCGCCCGAATTCTTTATCAGCTCGCCTAGTTCCCTGGTTACAGAGATAACGACTTTATCTTCATCGTATTGAGCAATGGCTCCTTCCATGGCCATATCCTTGTCATCTATGAGAATAAAGCCCGTTGCATTAGTTTTATTACTTATGCCGTCAATAAAATATGATATCGCGGCATCATTGTAAAAGGATTTATCCATCAGCACAAAATCTCCAACGGGCACGCCCTTGCTGACAATGCCGAACATATCCTCATTCGTCAAATCCGTCACCTTTGAGGAATATTCAAGGTCGCCTGCCAAAAGAAACCGAAAATCCTTGTTAATTTCCGGGTATATCGTACCGGTCTTAAGAATCAGCTCGAAGGAATGGTTTTTTATCAGACATGCGTCCCCGAGTTCGTATTCTTTTTCATACCCTTCCTTAAACAGGGGCTCCAGGCCAAGCTTTGACATTCTGTCCGCGATTATTTCCGCGGTTTTCTTTGCGTCCGGGGTTCCCGCTATGACTCTGTCGTAAGGAATGGCTTCGTCTTCTTCATATTCAAATTCATACCTGCTGTTTCCAATCATTGCAGGAACTGTGAAAGCCAGTATCAGCACTGCAATTGCAATTACAAGAATCTGGCGGGTTTTTTTACCGCGGATGGCAAATATGGACTTTATGTCAGGGGATATGATCTTTCGGAACATGGGAACGATTCGCGAGTCCTTTTCCTGCATGGCCATCCTGAGTCCTTCTCCAAAAAGGTTGAACGCCAGTACGCTTATAAAGAACGCAAGGGCGGGGAACAGGACTGCCCACGGCGCTACGCTGATCATATTTCTGGATGATGAAAGCATGCCCGCCCATTCAGGTTCAAAGCCTATGTCGAAAAACGTTATGCCGCCCTCTGTATCCACTATGAATTTCAGGTTCCCGATGAATATGCTGAATATGCCAAGCTGCATTATCATTGAAAGGCTTCTGGCTATCTCCATAAAAAACAGGACTATCATCTCGGGGGCAAGATGCGGGAATATATTTTCAAGAGCAATTCGCAGTCTTTTCTTTCCTATGGCAACCTCGCCTTTTATAAATGGCTGCCTGTTTATTGCATCGACCCTCTCCATCATCAATCCGGCTATCTTGGGCCACCCGACAACGGACAGTACCATGATGAATGCAATCATCGAGCTTCTCTTGTCAAGTCCTCCGAAAAAGTCAAGCTGAAGCACTATTATGCATATCAAAAGTGCCGGAATGGCTGAAAAAATGATTCCAAACTGCTTTATTATTGATTTTGCCACACTGCTGCCGAAACCTGCGCTCAATGAAAGCGGAAGCGCTATAAGGAACCTTGCCAGTGCAGCAAGCACTCCCAGAAGTATGGTCAGCCTGGTTCCGTATATTATATAGCTGTATATATCGCGGCCCATATCATCACTGCCCAGCAGGAAAGCCGCCGATGGCGGATATGGGGCCTTTTCAATGATAAGTTTCCCGTTTTCTGTAAAAAACCGGAGTTGCTGCATGTTATAGGGACTCTTGCCGGTAAAAACCCCCGGCATGATTATTACGGCAAGTATAAGGACCAGCATTATTCCGCCTGTTATTAATGGTAGATTTAGTCTCTTCATTTTCCCGCCTCCCTCTTAAGCGGGTTGATGGACGCCGCAAGAAGCCGGATTCCCCAAGTGAACAGAATATAGATAACTCCGAGAGTAACCGCCAGCGTTATGAATTTGTCCACTTGGCGGCTCTTGTGAAAATAAATCAGATAATTGACGATGCCCAGATAATTGAACAGGTATTCCACGATAATCAGGTTTGACAAAAGCATGGTCATTATCGCAGGCATGCTGTCCACAAGCCTGAATACTGACGCCGGGAGCATTTCCGAAAAAAACACTTTTCCTTTCGACAACCCCCTGGCTTTCGCATTTCTGACATAATCCATTTTAAGTTCATCCTGGAATGTTATAAAGGTTATACGCGAAACATATATCGTAGGTATTATTGATAGAGTAACAAGCGGAAGCATGAACTCCCGCAGCTTCAAAAGCTCTCCCGCGGCGGGGAATTTCCTGGCAATGTAAACATACAAAAGCAATCCCGCTAGTACGACAAGAACATCAGGTATTGAAAACACGACCAATGTTCCGATTGACCTTGAATTACTTCTTTTTGACCGGTATGCTTCGTAAATCCCTCTTCCGATTCCAATCAGCAATGATAGCACAAGCGATGACACTAGCAGAATCAGGCTCCTATAGCTTGATTTTAATGCAATTCCTGCCATTTCACCGATTTTTTTAAATGCCTCCGCATCAGGCGTCACCAGATCCTTAAAATACACTATGCTTTTCTTTAGAATGAGATACCCAGAGAAATTTGTTTCCATTGCATTGTTGATTATCTTTACATTGGTCGAAGGGTCAATGTTTGCGATGAATACCAGCATGAAGATGGCAAGGATTACAGGGAAAACATATAAAACCGCTTTTCTCAATATTATCGCAGTATTGCTGTAATATATTTTCTCCATTTGAACGCCGCCTATTTTTAAATTTGGATTTGTCCTGTAAAAGCGGCTTATCAAATAATTGACGGCAAGTCCCGTCATAATGACAAGCGCTGTCGCAATGTCCACCTTGTTCAAATAGTCTATCAATGTATCCTTGAATACGTCCCTCTTGATGTATTCCAATAAAATCCGCGAAGCATTGTCCACTGCCTCCGTGTCGATGTTCTCATATGTATCTGCGTAAGTATTTTGTTTTAGCACGGCATCATTCAATTCAACCGAAGGTATGCGTTTGTCGGCAAATCTTCCCGTCGGTCCGCCCGCCGGCCCGCTTGCCGATGATTTAATTCCCAGGTCCTCGGAGTAGTTGCTGAATTTGTCGCGCAGAATGCCGCTTTGTATGCTGTCGGATGAAAAAATAAGGCCATCCAAAGTGCTCTCGCCTATTGTTCCAAGATGAATGAGCGTCGTTTTATCAAGAGGATACAAAGGATTATCAGCATAGTATGATGAACCGGCCGATTGCTGCATCTGTCCGTTCCATCCCGCGAAAATTATTGTTTCATACGGAAGATTTTCCTGTGCTGCGATTACCCGCGCCGTTTCAAGCAGAATTGCAGGACCTGAGGCACTGACCATGGCTCCGGGAAAATATTTCCCATTGATACCGGTTCCGGCTCCGTCAATATTTGCTGTTATCAATAAAATCCTTCCGTTCTTTGCCCTTCCGTCAATCTTTCCAAGTATGTTCGCCGAGCGGACAACCGGGAATTCCATTGACACTTTTATCCTGGCGTTCTTTATTATTCCAATGGGTTTTCTCACCTCGTCAACTGCATCATCCCCGATCAAACCAAGCATAAATCCATATGCTTCCCCTGACAAATAGCCCGCAATGACAGAATCGCCGGTCTTTCCCTCTATTCCCAGAGTTTTATCCTCTTCATATTTGTTAGACCATCCATAACTTTGATAATCCGAACTGCAAAAAATACCTTTGCCGCCATTTTGAATGACATAATTGATTCTTGAAATATCAAGCCTGAAAGCATCAACCACAACCACCCTGTCCCTGATAAGCCCGGGATCCATGGAATAAATGTTGTTGCCGGCCAATATTATTTCACCAAAAAAATCCGCCTCCCCGCCGTTCATTGAAGTTATCAGTATGTAATCTTCATACATTACGAACTCCATCAGTGTTTGTCCGGAATCCTCTGAAAATTTGAAAACAGGATCCGGGTCAATGGCTGGAATTATGGTTGAAAAATACTGGTAGAATGTTCCGTCGGAACCTGCCGGAGAAACCCCCGCATTTATAAAACTCTCTTCAATATATCCAAGGGCCATTGAATTCCCTTCAGACCCGGCAAGCCGCCCGGCATACTCCGCGGAAGCAAGTTCCTTTATATGAGCGCGCACATTATCCAGGCTGAATATATCTTCATTGAAAGAGTTGCCTGTTTTCCAAATAAACAGAGCGGTAACAACAACGATTATCGCTATAAAAAGATAAGGAATCCTGACCCCATGGATTTTTGCCTTCATAGCCGTCCCCGGTTTCTGCAATTACCAGTTCATTATATCCCCGGCTTTGCAAATGCCGCAACTTTCATTATAAAAATAATAAAAACTAGCTTCAGTTATTTGCACAATACTTGCATTTAGCCGGATTACCAGTAAAATATATAGGAGTAATTGCCCTTGAAGCGTGTCCGGATGTTTCAGACACAAAATACGGCAAATCCAGACAAGAGGTAGTATATTTTGAGCTTTTTTGAAATTATCATGCTGATATGCTTTGGCGCCGCCTGGCCGATATCCATAATAAAATCATACCGGGCAAGGACCGCGGCCGGCAAAAGCCCGGTGTTTATGATTGTAGTTATGACGGGCTATCTGTCCGGCATGCTTCATAAATGGTTCTTTAGCAAGGATTTCGTAATATTGCTATATGCGGTTAATTTTATAATGATATCCATCGACCTGATGCTATGGTTCAGGAACAGACGTCTGGACCGGCAGTGTTTAAATGATATTTCCGGCCTTAAAAAAACATGACTTCAATTATGAAATGACTGATACCGCTGTTTGCCATTATCAATAAAAACTCGCGGTATGCATTTCTTTCTCGCCGATCGCCATCTTCTGGAGCCAGCACCAAAACCGGAATCTATGCATGTTCCTGCCCATGTCCGCATCAGCCCCCACCTGGACCAAGGCTACAAGTTCTTTCCTTTTGCTTGTTATTTCAGCCTTTTCCCCATCGGTCAACGTTCCGAAATCCCAATGTGCGACCAACTCGATGAAGCGCTCTCCCTCGGCTTCATTGTCAAAAACCTCGCCGAGTGTTTTTCTGCCAAAATCCCTCAGCGTATCTTCAGGCCAATGTATGAAATGGGAAAACGCCAGGTAATTCAATGAATTTGGTACATGCATCGAAGTAACCTCGCCATGTATGCTGACGCCCTTCAGCCCGGACATATATGCCCTAAGGCAGCTTTCCTTTATTGTGCTTATTATCTGATTGTAACGGCTGCCATTTATCCACTGGCTCCCCTGATGGATAAATCCCACCCCGTTTCCGACCGGAGGTTCCAGTCCCTTTGGCCAGCATTCATTGTCAAATAACTCTTCCGGGACCCCGTCATCCATAAATTTCGTAAGTGCAAGCGGATTTTGCCTGACCATCCGCGTCAAAGTCCATTGGGTGCTGTGCAATTCCTTAATATCATCGAACAGCGCCGGCCTGCCGCATCCCATGTACGGAGTCATGGTCATTCTTCCCTTTTCAATCCCGGGCAGAAAGCCGGTGTAGGTTGCCCATGTAATCAGAAGATCCTTATTCTTGTCTGCCTGTTTTTTCAGATGCTCAAGGGGAAGTTTGTTGGCCAGCGCCTGCATCCTGAAAAAATCAGGGTCATCCCTGGGCCAGTTTTCTTTATGAGCTTTGCATGCATCGCAATCACATATGAAGAAATCTCCGTTTTCAAAGTTAATCCCGCCTATCTGGAATGTTTCGAACATCCAGTCAAGCCCCTCCAGTATCCACTCCTTGTAAATCGGATTGCTGGGACATATGCCGCCCGATGTTTTTGCCGAAGGATTTTTTTCAATGAAGGTTTTCAGATTGTACGGATGGTTTCCCTCATAATATAAACCGCCATAGGATGTGGTGCCTGCACCGGGCATCATTACCACACCTTTTCCTGCTGCATATGACGCTATTCTCTTTGCCGCCTCCACCCCGCCATGCGAATCCCTCAGGAATCCCCAGACAAATATCCCCTTTACGCCAAGTCCCGCCGCAAAATCAGAAAGACGCTCATAGTCTTTTACAAATGTTCCCGGTTTCTTCAAATAGATGTTTGAACTTCCGAAATTTTGCAGGCCCGGATCGTCCAGCATCCAGTTCGTGCTTTGATCCCATGTCCAGAAAAACGATTCCGGTAGCCTTGGCTTTGGTCTTGTCAAATTAAAAATCATCATATTTTTCTCCAATTCCCATCCGTTTATATTCCCCTGGCCCAGTTCGCCCATTATATTCCAAATGCTGTTTCTTTCTATCATTATCCCATGCTTTTGAGCACCGGTCTTGATAATTGCCGAATCTGCAAAAACTTTTTTATCACCTGTCATGCAGGCATAAAAAGAAAAACACACCCGAAGGTGTGTTTTTCGAAGGTTTTTCCCCTATTTTTTATTGACTTCCCTTACAGGTCTTGCCTCTATATACCCCCTGTATCCCTGAGGCTCCAACTGTATCCGGGGGGCATCTTCATCCGCCCATTCAAATCCGTAAATGCCGGGATTGTATTTTTTCATTACTTCCCATAGCTCTCCGATGGCATCCTCGAATTTTTCATCGTCGTAGGGCTCCCCTTGAAAAACCATCATCTTGCAGGCCGGCAGCTCCATTATCTCAAAACCCTCCGGTATCTTGCCTGCATAATCAACCGGAACTTCCACCCCCTGAACATATTTTGACGTCCCGGGCCTGATCATTCCGGGCGGAAGCCACATTCCTGCAGGCTCATACATCGCTTCCCTTATGCTTGTCAGAATTCCCCATATATCGCACCCGACTTCATCGCAATATTCGAAGTAGTGGGTTGCGCCGACACCTCTCTTTACAATCGCCTTCCTGCCGGGTCTTTCGACAACCTGGACAAAAACTGTTTTGATTCCATTTTCCGTGGACATCCCTTTTCCTCCTTTTTGTGAATTAAGGCAATCAACACGGACCGGGTAAGGGAGAAACAGCCTGATGGGCTCGGGATGGTTGCTGTACTTTCCGGGCGATATCCCGAACTGCTTTGAAAAAGCCCTTGTAAATCCCTCGTGCGAATCAAAGACAAAGTCAAATGCGACATCAATCACCCTGTTCTTCCCGTCACGCAGTCTAAGGGCCGCCTTGCTCAAACGAAGCGCCCTGATGTATTCGAAAGGCGCCTTCCCCGTAGCTTCCTTGAAAATTCTTGCACAATGCCATTGGGAATATCCCGCTTCACCTGCTAGGTCGCACAGTGTAATCGGATTGTTCAGGTTTGCATTGATATAATCCTGCATCCGTCTCACTGCCTTCATTATCTCCATCCGCTCCATGCAACTACCTCCTTATGCATGATAGCATCCCGGTCGATTCATTTCTTGACCTGCCTTGCTGAAATTTCCCCGATTATCGATTTCAACGGACCCAGTATTGCATTTGCGATGGCCTCCATGCCCCTGTCACCCGGATGGTTCCCAACCCCCTTGTGTTCGAACAAACCCTTTGCCTTCATATCGTCCGAATCTCCAAACCCGCCGAGTTCAACCAGCGGATATTTCCGTTCGACGGCAATTTTTCTCATTGCCTCATCAACAACACCTGCTTTCCAGAAGCTTGTCGCAACCAACACCCTTGCCTTGTCCTCCGGATTTAGAAAATCTATCAGTTTTTTGAAATAGATATGAAACGGATGGGCATTGTTGTATTTTTGAAAAACATTCTCTCCGATTTTCAATATAATAACATCGGGCTTGAACTCTGCCGCATCGATGTGAGCCTCTAGATTCGATTCAATCCAATATTCCTGCTCCCATTGGACGACCCATGCTATCTTATAGACGCACATCGGGGCTATTTTCTTTATTTCCCTCATTACAAGATGCAGGTAATCGCATTTTTCGGATGAAGCAGCCATTCCCCACTCATGGTTCCAGCCTATTTCCTGTTTCACCGGATGCCATGTAATCGAATTTCCTACGAATAAAATCCTTAATTCTTTTTTTTGCATTTGATCCTCCGCGCCTTCGCATGAATCCTCAGACCGCACCGGGCCCCGATATAAACATAACAGGAACATACATTGTACTTAACCTGCCATGGGACTTGATTTCAAGGATCAAGTCATACCTTCCCTTGTTGACATCATTTGGGATTATTGTATACCCGGCATCTGTAAGGGATGTTGCGCCGTGCAGCTGATGAAGGTTTATGACCGTTTCCTTTCCAGGCAAGACCGACCACCCACCGGGGACATGCCATGTGACCGTTATCCACTGTTGCTCCACAAGGTTATTCTCTATGTGAAGAACAATTTCCTTCCCTTCCCCCTCCCGCAAGGCAATTCCCCCCAAGTAATCGAGCGTGACATCGAACGGTATGCTTTTCCTTCTTACTCCGAATGGCTGCTCCTTAAGTTTTTCGACAAACATGAAATTGATGTCCGTCCTGTTTCCAACCCTGCCCTTGAACACGCCGGAATCCATCAGTGCATCACCCTTTTGCATATAGAGCTCGACTCCATTCTCTCCCATGATATCGCAGTGTTCACCCATGAATACGGGCATCAGCGTGCATATTCTGTCTGTAAATTCTACTATGGTTTCCGGAATCCTAAGCTTTTCACGTTTGGTTAGGTCAACGCATATCGTCTTGATTTCATCCCCTATGGGATCGATCCACTTCTTTGGGATGGATACGGTCCCGCCTATAATCCCCATCAGCGCGCCTATGGTTGCCGCCGTGCAGTCCGTATCTTCACCGCAGCCAGCGGCGATGCATATGGCCTTTGAAAAATCACCTTCCCCGTAGAGCCATCCCATCACCATGAGTCCTATGTTGCTCGGCGCATTGTACCCGGTTTCACCGCGCGGAACATCCGGTTCGGGCTCCTGCCCTTTAGGTACGCTGCCAAAGCTGCCCGGGACTGTCCGGAGAATCTTTTTCCTTGCTTCCTTCCATGAAAGCCCTTTTTTGTAACTTTCAACCGCGGTTTTTACAGCAGTTGCAATCGCACAATCCTCCGGTATAAAAGACAGGCCGGCTTTGATCAGCAGGGAGGCATCGTTTTCGGAAAATGCGGCGCTTTGCAATGCCGCACAGAATATCTCTGCGTATACGCCTTCTTCCGAGTGGTCGACAATCGCATCCTCATATGCGTATTTCACCGCAATTTCCGGATGTCCGGGAGCAAGGCAAGCCCAGATTTCGCTTCTTATGAAACATCCGCAGCTGTTTCTGAACTTATTGTTGTACCATCCCGAGACAGGAGGAAGAAGTCCCATGGCTATATTGTTCTTCCCCATCCCGTATTCCGAGACATCTGCGACGATATACGACAGCCAGTATTCCCCGAGTATCTCTGAGTCGAGGTTCCTGCCATATTTCTCCGCCGCATTAAGCCAGACAAGCTGCAGGTCCAGATCATCGTTCGCAAGCGCCCCCTTGCTGACATCATGGACATAATACTCGACATCGAACACTCCGCGGATGCCTTCAAAAGGCGTTCCAAGGCTTCCCCCGATATTCTTTCCGATCCAGCAACCCATTACCTTATCCCTGTAATCCCTGATATTCATACTTCGCACATCTCCTTGCATGCATTATTCTTCTTCGGCATATGCTTAATTATTTCTCGGATTTGATCTCCCCGCGCCCCTCCAGGTCTGACAATATTTCATCGAACATCTTCCGGTCAATCCTGTATTTGAATCTGTATATGATATATCCTGCCAAAATAAAGAAAAGGGGAAGAACCATCATAGCCATCTTCATGATGAGCAGACCCCTTGCGGTAACGTCATCGGCGGACACCGCATCATTGATTCCTGAAATAATTACCGTCGCACCCACTATGCCGCTGGCGATTGCCCCTCCCATTTTATTGATGAATGGCTGCAGCGCAAATGTAACGCTTTCATTTCTTTTTCCAAGCTTCCACTGACCGTATTCCACCGTATCCGCGAGAAACATCAGCATAAGCAGCTGGATGAAAGCCTGTCCTATGAACAACAATATTCCGGCGGTTCCTATGAAAAGCATGTTCATCGGGGAGAAAAAGAATATCACATAACCGGCCAGCACCAGCACGGTGGCTCCTGTGTACAATGTCCTGCGATTGAAACGTTTGCTAAAAAGAGGAAATAACAGCAATGCGGTTATCTGTGATATTCCGAGTACTACGGCAAATATCGAATACATTCCCTCGTCGCCATAGGCATACTTGAAGAAGTAGAGTCCGAATCCTGTGGTTGTCACATATCCTATCATAAAAAGTGCCATGGAAATCGCCGTGTATAAAAGCTGGTCATTCCTGAATATCGCCCTAACCATTCCTTTCAATGTTGTCTTTTCATCATGCCGTACTATCGCCTTGGATTCCCTGACTCCAAAAAGGGTAATGCTTTGCCCGGCCAGCATTATCACGACTATTATTATTGAAAATACAAAATAAGCCTGCTTCATGCCGCCCAGTGCATCTCCAAGCGCATTCGTTATGGGGACTATTCCCGCAACTATAAAAAACAACCCTATGTTGGCGCAGATACGGGCGAAAGCCCCGATTTTCTCCCTTTCGGTCTGGTTCATTGAAAGGGCCGGGAGCATTGACCAGTATGAGATGTCGTTGGCGGTAAAGCTGATGCCCCACATTACATACAGAAATGCGAAAAGCAGGACATACCCTGTTCCACCGAGTCCAAAATCGGTGAACAGCAGAATTGTAAATATTCCGGACGTCACCGCGCCTATTGCTATCCAGGGCTTGAATTTTCCGAACCTGGACTTCGTATTATCGACGATTACTCCCATAATCGGATCGTTCAGTGCATCAAATATACGGGCTCCCATGATGATTATGGTAACCCACCAAAGAACCGAATTCGGCAGACGCAGTATATCTGTCAGATAAAAAATAAGGTACATGCTTATTAGTGAATAAAGCATGTCCCTGCCAATCGTGCCCAATCCAAAGGCATACCTGTTGCTATTGCTTTTTTTCATGTTTCCTCCAGTGCGGTTTAATTTTATCCTGAAAATCAAACTGATTTACAGTGCTTTTCCATCTTCGTCAAATACTATTGCTTCATATGGCTTCAATCTGCCGTCATATGTTTCACGGGCATAATTTGATATAAGAAGATTGCCGGCGCAATAAAACTTGACCAGGCGGCCTGAAAAATTCAATGCAATGGTCATCGTCCTGCCGTCAAGCTTCCGCTTGTAAACAAAAAGCCGCTTTGAAATTACAACAGGCTCGAATGACCCGTATTTGATAACATCATCGGATGTCCTGAGCAATATCATCTGTTTGTAGAAATTCAATATTGAATCATTGTCGTTTCTCTGCGTTTCAACGTTTATATAAGTATAATTTCCATTGGGGGCAAGCCATGGCATGTGTTTTGAAAAACCGCCAAATTCAGAAGAATCCCATTGAACCGGCGTACGGGCATGGTCCCTGCAACCCCTCAGTATCATTTTCCACCGGTACCATTTTGGAATGTGCATCACCTTTGCCTTTTTCCATAGGTTATGCGACTCCACATCCTTTATCTGCTCCATTTTTTTGAATTTGTAATTGGTCATTCCTATTTCCTGACCTTGATAAATGAATGGAGTTCCCCTGAGTGTAAGAAGCAGCGCTCCAAGCATCTTTGCAGACGCACCGTGGTATTCGCCTTCATTGCCAAAGCGCGAAATGCTTCTGGGCTGGTCATGGTTTTCAAAATAATTGGCATTCCACTCAAGGGCCTGCTGCCATCGTGCGATTGTTTTGCAAAAACGCCCGGGATTGAATTTCCTCGGAAACCATTTGACAAAGAACTGGTCTGTCTCCATATGCTCGAATGAAAAGACCATGTCCAGTTCCCTGCGCTCGACAGCACAAAGATCATTCGCCGTCCGGGTGGTTACGAAAACAGTCTCGCCGACTGTAAAGCAGTCGTATCCGTCCAGCACATCCAGGCGCAGCTTCCTCAATATTTCGTGCATTCCTTCTTGTGAAATATAGTGCTCGCTGCCAGTCAGCGCCAGCTTCTTCCTTCCGTCTTCCAGGGAGGATTTCCATATTATATTGATAACGTCGCAACGGAATCCCGCTATTCCCATATCCAGCCAAAAACGCATTATATCCTTTATTTCTTCAATGACGGCCGGGTTGTGGTAATCAAGGTCGGGCTGGCCCTTGGCAAAAAGATGCAGGTAGTATTCCCCGCTTTTTTTATCGAATTCCCAGCAATCCTCCGCGAAGAAACTGGTCCAGTTGTTTGGCGGACCGTTTTCCCTGCCCGGACGCCAGAAATAATAATTCCTGTAGGGACTGTTTTTATCCCGGCTTTGTTGGAACCATGAATGGCTTGTCGAGGTATGGTTTATGACCAGGTCCATTATGATCCGGATATCCCTTTTGGCGGCTTCATTTATCAGTGCTTTCATGTCGTCCATTGTGCCAAACTCGGGGTTTATATCTTTGTAATCGCTGATATCATATCCGTTGTCTTCATTTGGAGAGCGGTACACGGGACTGAGCCATATTATCCCGGCCCCGAGGGCCTTCAGATAATCAAGGCGCGAGATTATTCCGGGTATGTCGCCTATTCCGTCACCGTTGCTGTCCTGAAAACTTCTGGGATAAATCTGATATGCAACCCGGTCTTTCCACCAATCCCCCATGAGCGCCACCTCTGTATGTATGAGTATATGAACATTATACATATAAAAAGCCGATGGGGCACTTTTTCTGCAAACAGGGGTGTTTTTTTGAATCAGAGGCCGGGATGTATGGTATCATAACAAAATACAGGCGGTTTGGAATTAATTTGAATATGAAGCAACACGATTTATTGACCGGGAGCATACCAAAACATATACTCAGGCTTTCCTTGCCTTCGATAGCAGGCATGTTTTCTTTTGTTATCTTTAATCTTACCGATACATATTTTGTCTCGGCATTGGGAACCGACGCCCTGGCTGCGATGGGTTTTACTTTTCCGGTCGTTCTTATCGTCGGAGCCATATCAAGCGGCATCAGCATGGGAGCCGCCTCACTGCTTTCACGCGCAAAGGGCGCGGGCGACTATCATCTGATGCAGAGAATAGCAACGGATGGCATACTTCTGTCATTGATTTTCGTCATGATAGTAAGTCTTGTGGGATTGTTTACCATGGACGGGGTCTTTACCCTGCTTGGCGCGGATCCGGATGTCCTGCCTCTCGTCAAGGAGTACATGTTCATATGGTATGCCTTTGTCGTTGTTTTTGTGATGCCCCCTGTCTGCGACTCATGCATGCGCGCAAGCGGGGACATGATGCGGCCTTTCATTGTCATGTCGACATGCGCAATCTTCAATATAATACTTGACCCCCTGCTGATACACGGATATTGGATATTCCCTCGGCTCGGAATAAAGGGAGCTGCGCTTGCCACCATAATAGCCCGGTCAATCGGGATGTTCGCAACCCTTTATTTCACGCATTTTCACCATCATCTGATTTCTTTCAAGGTAAAGAATGCCCGGGAAATCCTTGACTCCTGGAAAGGCATCATGAAAATCGGTGTTCCAAGCATCACCGTTTTGCTGATGCCGCAGCTGCTAAGAAGTATTCTTACCGCTTTGGTTGCTTCCGCCGGGGGGACAATCGCAGTGGCCTCGATAGCCGTCGGTTCAAGGACCGAGAGTTTTGCAACCATGATCACAGGGGGAGTAGGTCTTGCACTGGTCCCGGTGATTGGGCAGAACTGGGGAGCCGAAAAGTTCAGCCGTGTATATGAGGCACGGAAATTCGCGATTAAATTTGCCATTGTATACGGTATCATAATGTTTTTATTATCCATTCCACTTGCAAAGCCCGTATCACGAATATTCACGGACGAGGCTGATGTCGTCACGGGCAGCGCTTACTATCTTTGGATAATGCTGTTTGGCATGATAGGCCTTACCATAACAAACTGGATGAGCCGGGCCTTTACAACCATAGGCCGCCCTGTCTGGACCGTCCTTCTGAATGCAGCCGGCACACTGGGCATAGTCATACCCCTTGCCTATCTTGGAAAAGCGGCGGGCGGATATATCGGAATACTTGCCGGCGTCAGCATAGGCCAGCTGTTGGTCGGCGCATGGTCAATCCGGCTGTCGAAAAGCAAGATGTGATTCCTCCGTATATCCGGTTCTGAACAAACTAAA
>JAFGQE010000077.1 GCA_016935835.1 Clostridia bacterium
AATGAAATTGATTCTTTCTTCGGCATACTGGCCGACGGCAGGACGGCGGTCATTGAAATGGCGGCCGCCTCAGGGCTCATGCTGGTTCCGAAAAACCACCGGAACCCAATGAACACAACGACATATGGAACCGGCCAACTTATGCTAAAAGCCATTGAACACGGCTGCGCCGATATAATAATCGGAGTCGGGGGAAGCGCAACCAACGACGGCGGGATGGGCATGGCCCAGGCGCTGGGAATCGTTTTCTTTGATGCGGCGAGAAAGCCTCTTTCATACGCCGGCAGGCACATGGGCAGAATTAAATATTATGTGGACACGGGACTGGACCACCGGATTCGCAAGGCGAACATAACCGTCGCCTGTGATGTTACCAATCCGTTTTACGGCGAATCCGGAGCGGCATATGTATATGCGCGTCAAAAGGGCGCCGGCTCCCGTCAGGTTCGTGCGCTTGACAAAGGTCTTAGGAACATGGCAATGGTCATAAAGGAAACTTCGGGATTCGATGTAAATATGATAGCCGGCGCGGGCGCGGCGGGAGGGCTTGCCGGCGGACTTGCTGCGTTTGCCGGTGCAAAGCTGAAAAAAGGATTCGATATAGTCGCTGACGCATGCCGGCTGGAGGAACACATCAGGGATGCTGATTTGGTCGTCACGGGCGAGGGAATGACCGATGCCCAGACCGCCTTCGGCAAGGCCCCGGCGGGCGTGGCCGCAATTGCGAAGAAATACAATGTTCCGGTCATATGCATTTCCGGTTCCCTTGGCGATGGCTATGAGGATGTTTACAAGGAAGGCATAAGCGCTGTATTTTCCATATGCCCCGGGCCCATGAGTCTGCAGGAATCCATTAAGAATGCCGGGAAATTTATATCCGCCACGGCCTGCGATGCCGCAAGGCTGTTCGCTGCAGGCAGATGATTTAATTGACCTTGTTGACCGGATTTCCTTTGATGAAACTTCGGAAATTATCAATGGCTGCATCCATCAGGCGCCGCCTTGCTTCGAACGCAGCCCATGCTATATGCGGGGTGACCATGCAGTTGGCCGCGGCAATAAGAGGATTATCTGCATCGGGAGGTTCCTTTGACAGCACGTCCACCGCGGCCCCGGCAATCGTGCCGCGATTCAACGCCTCAGCCAGGTCTTTTTCATTCACAACGGGGCCCCGGGAAGTATTTATAAGCAATGCCGTCGGCTTCATCAGCCCGATAGCAACGGAATCAATCATCCCCCTGGTTTCATCGGTCAGGGGGCAGTGCAGGCTTACCACGTCGGAAATCGAAAGAAGTTCATCCAGCTCCTTGTATGCAAAGCCCCGGAATTCGGCGGGTTTCTTACGATTTCTCCCATAGTAGACGACATTCATTCCAAATGCGCGTGCAAGCCTCGCGACAGCCATTCCGATGCTGCCCATCCCGATTATCCCCATGGTCTTGCCTTCAAGCTCAATCAGCGGATGATTGTGGAAGGTGAAATCAACACTGCGGGTCCATTCCCCCGCCCGCACCGCCGCGCCGTGTTCCCCTATGTGATGGCACAGCTCGAGCAAAAGGGCCATCGTGAACTGCGCCACGGCCGATGTGCCGTATCCGGGGACATTCGTCACCGTTATTCCCCTTGAACCAGCCGCCTCGACATCGACTATGTTGTAGCCCGTGGCCAGGACCCCGATGTAGCGGACATTTTTCATCCGTTCGATCGTATGCGCGTCAAGCGGGGTCTTGTTGGTGAATATCGCCTCCGCCCCGCCAATGTTCTTCAGGATATCTGAAGGAGCAGTCCTGTCGTAGACCGTGGCATCCCCGAATTCTTCCAATCCCTTCCAGGACAGGTCGCCCGGATTCAGGCTGTACCCGTCAAGAACCACTATCTTCATTCCTCAGCCCCCTTCCGCCGCAAGTCCTATATGCTCCGCCCCTCCAGCTCCGCAAGCGGCCCCAGTTTTTGCATTATGATCTCAAACTGCTCCGGGGTCAGCGCCTGGTTGCCGTCGCACAGCGCCTCGTCCGGGCAATTGTGAACCTCAATCATCAGCCCGTCCGCACCGAGCGAAACCGCCGCCTTTGAGGCCGGCTCCACAAGCCAGGATATCCCGGTCCCATGGCTCGGGTCCACAATAACCGGCAGGTGGCTGAGCCTTTTTACAATCGGTATCGCACACATGTCAAGCGTGTTCCTCGTGTATGTCTCGAAGGTCCTTATGCCTCTCTCACACAATATGATATTTTCATTGCCGCCGTTCATGACATACTCGGCGGACATCAGCCATTCCTCAATCGTCGAGGCAAATCCTCTCTTTAGCAGAATCGGCACCTTCAGCTTGCCCAGCTCCTTCAGAAGACTGAAATTCTGCATGCTCCTGGCCCCGACCTGTATTATGTCGACATGTTCGACGAATTTATCAAGTACGGCGGCATCCATTATTTCGGAAACTATGGGCATTCCGGTTTCCTTTTTCGCAAGGATGAGCAGTTCGAGCCCTTCCTCGCCGAGTCCTTGGAAGCTATATGGGGATGTCCTTGGTTTGAATGCGCCTCCCCTGAGGAATCCGGCCCCGGCCTTCCTTACCTGCCTTGCGATTTCTATTATCTGCCTCTCGCTTTCAACCGAACACGGCCCCGCCATCACAGCCAGTCTTTTCCCTCCGATTGACTCGCCCGCCACCCTGACGACCGTTCCCTCCGGCTTGAAGAGCCTGTTGGCTTTCTTGTAGGGCTCCTGCACCCTCATTACCTTGGCGACTATGTCGTTCTTCTCGAACCTGACTTCGTTTACGCTGATCGTATCGCCGATAAGCCCGAGTATCGTCTGTTCCGCCCCGCGGGAAACATCCACGCGCAGGCCTATCCCCTTTATTTCCGTTATCAGTTCATCGATTCGCTTTTCCGGTGCATTGGGCTTTAAAACAATAATCATTTTACATTCACTCCGTTCCATTCCTAAAAAGGGCCTGTGCGAGCCCTTAGTTCAATATTGACTTCGAAAGCTCGATTTTCCGATTATTTTCCGTATGACGAAACCCCGGCATCGTTTGACGACAATACCGGGCTTGGATAGATGTACCGGCTGTTTTCCAGTCTTTGGTTCATTTGGTAAATTCCTCAGTCCTATTTTATACCAGTTGCGTTTGAAAAATCAACCGGCTTGTATTTTAGGCCAAACCTCTCATCCCGGCTTCATGCAACCGGCTGCCAGATCCACAATATATTGTGTTTACCTTACTGGAATTATCTCAATCCAATATCCATCCGGGTCCTCAATGAAATATATGCCCATCTTTTCATTCTCATAGCATATGCAGCCCTTTTCCTTGTGAAATGCATGCGCCGCCTCATAGTCGTCGGCGCGAAGCGCAATGTGGATTTCATTGTCGCCCAGGTCATATGGTTTATCCCGGTCCCTGAGCCAGGTCAGCTCAAGCCCATGGCCCGTGGCTCCATCCCCTAGAAAAACAATGATGAAGCTGCCGTCCTGCGCCTGCTTCCTGCGGGTCTCGACAAGCCCCAGGTTTTCCTTGTAGAAAGCCAGGCTCTTTTCCAAGTCAAATACATTGATATTGTTGTGGTTGAATGTGAATTTCATTTCAGCGCTCCTTGTAAAAATTTATCCTTTCGAAATATTCCCTGCCGGACAGGTCCTTTTCCACATGCCCGAGGAAGGCAAAGTCGTCCCAAAAATGTATGGGGCAGACCATGTCGACCGGGACATTCTCCATCAGATAGTCAATCGAAAGATATCTTGATTCCCCGAGCCTGCCGTCGACCGGGATGAACGCCACGGCAAGACGCGTCCGTCCCAGTTTGTCAATTTCCTTTTTATAGGCTTTTGCCATCCTCAGGTTGTCATCCTCCGGTTCGCCTTCCCAATGCCACCAATTGAGGTCGCCGGAATGAAATATTATCCCTTCGCCGGTC
>JAFGQE010000006.1 GCA_016935835.1 Clostridia bacterium
CGATAAGCTTTGCCGGGATCGGTGTTCCCGGGGACAATGCCGGTGATGCAGTGGAGGTGTACGAGGGACAGAGGGTCAGGCACAGGAAATTCGGCGACGGTACGGTTGAGGATATAGAAGGCAGGGGATTGGACAGGATGATAGTCGTCAGGTTTGACATGGCGGGCAAAAAAAGACTTATGGCTTCATATGCCAAGCTTCAGGTAATAGGAGAGGATTGAGCCGTCAGCTGACTGAGGGGCCATATATTGACATTGAATGATCATGGCAAGGGATTTTGAAATGAATGCAAGGGAAAGATTCACACGGACATTGAAATTCGAGGCAATCGACAGGATACCATTGGTGGAGTGGCCGATCAGGGAGGCTACGATGCGGGAATGGATTGCCCAGGGATA
Source organism: Clostridia bacterium (assembly GCA_016935835.1). Classification (GTDB taxonomy): domain Bacteria; phylum Bacillota; class Clostridia; order DUPQ01; family DUPQ01; genus JAFGQE01. The sequence goes on from JAFGQE010000006.1 coordinate 399, forward strand.
TCCTGCGGGAGTAACGCCGCAGGAGTTCTTTTCGCTTGACACCCTGTGGCTTCCCGCGCCGTTCAATATAAGGATAATGCCTCCTTTCGAAGAAAAAATAATAGAGCAGGATGATAATTACAAGATATGGGTGGATGGCCTTGGAGCGCTCAGGAAGGACTTCAGGGATGACAGGAACCCCGGGTTTGTTACCAGGTCCTGGCTTAGGCATCCCGTTGAGAACAGGGATGACTTCCTGCGGATGAAAAAAAGGTACGACTTCTCCGACCCTTTGAGGTTCCCTGTGAATTTCAAGGAACTGTCCGCCGGTTTCAACGAGGCGCTTGCCCCTGTGATCATAAGCATACCTTTTCTTTTCTGGACGGCCAGGGATTGGCTGGGATTTGAAAACCTATGCCTGTCATTCTACGATGATCCGGGACTGCTTCACGAGATGTTCGGATTCATAACCGATTTTGCGATCGGTACATTGGAAAAGGCTTACAGGCATCTAAGGATTGATGTCATAGAGCTTGAGGAGGACATGGCGTACAAGGGGGCTCCCATGGTAAGCCCCGGTATGTTCCGTGAATTCATGTTTCCTCATTACAGGCGGTTCATCGATTTTGCAAAGGGAAATGGAACCGATATAGTGATGGTTGACTGCGACGGGAACCCTGGAGGGCTTATCCCTTTGTGGATCGAAGCGGGCGCCGATGCCATGAGCCCTTGTGAAATTGCCGCGGGAGTGGATATGATCCGGATAAGAAAGCAATACCCCGGATTCGGGCTTCTGGGCGGAATAGACAAGAGGGAACTTTCAAAGGACAGGAAAAGCATTTACCGGGAAGTCATGTCGAAAGTTCCCAAGATGATTGAAAAAGGTGGATATATTCCACATGTGGACCATGCGGTTCCGTTTGACGTGCCGTTGTCAAACTACTCGTATTTCAGAAAACTTATGGCTGAGGTTGCCTCCGGGGCCATGCCCGGACCGCCTGCGGAAAAGTTCGCATCAATTCCATGAACCCGTCATTTTGGAGCAATTTTCACCGGAATGTGAGATAATAAGGGAGAACTGAATAATAAGGGATTATAGATATTCAGAACCGGCGGCAGCCGGATGGACTGAAAACATCCGATATATGCGGGTTTTCGGTGCATATCCCTGATTATTGGCTGGCTGAATCAGGCAAGGTAGGGGTCAAAGGCCTGTGAAGGGGCAAGGGTTTTGAACTTACATTGAGAAAAGCCTGCGCCTATGCCGCTTGGAAATGCAAGGCGGGATCAAAACAAGGCATTTTCAAGTTATTCAGCAAGCCCTAATAAGGGAGAGCTGAATAATAAGGGATTATGGATATTCAGCACCGGCGGCAGCCGAATGGACTGAAAACATCCGATATATGCGGGTTTTCGGTGCATATCCCTGATTTTTGGTTGGCTGAATCAGGCAAGGCAGGGCATTTTCAAGTTATTCAACAAGCCCTGAGTGGGTATATCAATAGCAGGACATTGATATAGATAGGAATTAATATGAAGCATATCGAAGAACGAAGGAAAAAAATCGCCGGATATCTGGCGGGGGAGTCATACACGCCCATGACGCTGGATGAACTGTGCGTGGTTCTGGATGTTCCTTGCAGCGACAGGGATGAGTTCGCCAATCTTCTCGGCGGAATGGTAAGGTCGGGAATCATCAGAATCTCAAAGAACGGGCGATATACCATCCCAAGTGATACATCGGTTGTCAAGGGAACAATCCAGGGAACCGCGCGAAGATTCAATTTCCTCATACCCGACGACAAGGACAAGGAGGATGTTTTCATTGCACCCGAAAATATGAACGGAGCGATGCACGGCGACAGCGTCCTTGTGAAGATGATTCCAGGAAGACCAGGGGACAACAGGACCAGGGGAGAGGTAGTCCAGGTGCTCAATGCCCACAGGGACGATGTTCTTGGCATCTACGAGGCGGGGAGCAACCCGTCGGTGGCGCCTTATGATAAAAGAATAGACAGAATAATGGTGGGGCAGGGCGGCCCTGCGGGAATCAGCGACGGGGATATTGTTTCGGTTGAAATAGTAAGGCCCCCGCTTGACAGAAGGCCGGCGTCCGGGCAGATAGTTGAAATTGTCGCAAGGCACGACGACCCGAGGTCATATTTCAAATACCTGGCCCGCACCTACGGTTATTCCACCGATTATCCGGTTGACGCCGTTACAGAGGCCAGGGGAATTCCCCGGGATATAAGCGCGGCGGAATTATCGCGGCGAAAGGACTACAGGGATCTTCTGACGGTAACCATAGACGGAGAGGACGCAAAGGACCTTGATGATGCGATATCAATTGAAAAGACAGATGGCGGCAATTATTTGCTGGGAGTGCATATAGCCGATGTGAGCCATTATGTAAGGGAGAATTCCGAGCTGGACAAGGAGGCGTCGGACAGGGGAACAAGCGTTTATCTTGTCGACCGTGTAATACCGATGCTCCCCGAGGAGCTTTCAAACGGACTTTGCAGCCTGAATCCAAACGAGGACAAGCTTGCATTTTCTGTCATGATGGAGGTTTCCCCATCCGGTGAAGTAATGGGCTTCGACATAGACGAAAGCGTGATTAACAGCAATGAAAGAATGACTTATAAAAACGTGCATTCCATCCTTAACAAGGAAGACCCGGGATTGCTCGGGAAATACGCTTATCTGACGGATTTCTTTGGCCTGATGCATGAGTTGTCCGTGATTCTCAGGGACAAAAGGCACAGGAGGGGGTCCATTGATTTTGATTTCAAGGAATCAAAGATAATAATGGGACAGGACGGCATGCCGGCAGAGGTTTCAAAATACGAAACGACCGACGCAAACCACATCATCGAGGAATTCATGCTGCTTTGCAATGAAACCGTGGCTGAAAAATACGGCGGCATCGAGCTTCCGTTCATTTTCAGGATACACGACAAGCCCGACCTGGATAAAATTAACGAATTGAATTTATTCCTCAAGAGCATCGGCTACAGCATCGACAACGCGGGAGACATACAGCCTTCGGCGATCCAGGAGCTTTTGCAAAGGGTGAAGGGAAAGCCAGTGGAGCACCTTGTGAATACGGTCGTGCTGAGATCCCTTAAAAAAGCTGTCTACAGCATAAAAAACAACGGACATTTCGGGCTGGCGTCAGAGCACTACTGCCATTTTACATCTCCCATCAGAAGGTATCCGGACCTTATGGTGCACAGGCTGATAAAGAAGAAAATCGCTTCGGTAAAATCAGGGAAAAAGCACGGGGGCAGGGAACTTGCAATATTATCGGCCCATGTTGATTCAATAGCCCAGTCGTCGTCCGAAATGGAAAGAAAAGCCGAAAAAGCGGAAAGGGACCTTGTTGACCATTACAAGGCCGTCATCATGAGGAAGCATATCGGGGAGACGTTCCAGGGAGTGGTTTCGGGCGTGGCGGGTTTCGGGATGTTCGTCGAGCTTGAGAATACGGTTGAAGGACTGGTGAAAGTCGAGAATCTGGACGGATATTATATATTTGACAAGAACAATCATTCGCTGTACATGAAGAACGGACCGGGGCGCTATACGATTGGAAAGCTTGTCAAGGTCAAGGTGATTTCGGTAAATGTCAACCTGGGCGAAGTCGATATGGTCATTGCCGGCGACAGGGCGGGAAGGCAGGATGCGGGCGGAGACGCGAAGATGCCGCACAAGCCGAAGCCAAAGACGGAATACTCCGCGGGAAAGCGGAAATACCAGACCAGGGGAAAAAGACGCCGGTAAAACGCCGGCTGCATGTACCCTGACTTCGCACGGCTATAAACCTTCATAGGATGAAATTGAAAAATCGGGGCTTGCAAAATTTGAAACAATTGACACGGCATGTCGTTTTATTTATAATATCCGTAGAAATTAGCGAAGGGGACAGGACACATGCTGTTTATCAGCGCGTCCGGCGCCCGCTCCTGACAAAGTTGGCGAACAGAATATTTGGTGAGCTTTGTCCGGAGCCTAAGCGTGGAAAGTAGCCGGAAGCATTCTAAATTTGCAGGACAAGGTCAATCAGCCCGACGGCTGGCGGCCTTTGCGTATATGTTTTCGGTGAAAAAAGAAATTGCGTTTGTCAAGGCTGTGGAATCAGAATGATCCGCGGCCCGTTCTATATTATGCATGTCCACGACGAATAATTTGATGCCGCCCGGATTGAAGCTCGGTTTTTGAAGTTGAGCGGAGGGTTTTTATGAGTTTGATAACATTGGAAAATATAAGGAAGAAATATTCCGGGAAGGTTATTCTGGACGGAGTCAGCCTGACGGTGCAGAAAAACGAGAAGGTGGCTCTTGTCGGGAGCAACGGCTCGGGCAAGACGACGCTTTTGAAAATAATCATGGGAATTGAAAGCCCGGACGACGGAAGGGTGATTGTTCCAAAGGCTGCAAAAATAGGATATGTGTCCCAGAGCTTCAATGATTTCTACAACGAGGAGTCCGACAGGACGACTGCGACTGCAATGGCTGAAATTGATTCCATTGAAAGCAGGATGAGGGAGATTGAGCTCGAAATGGCCGGAACGACCGACCAAGGCGAACTTTCACGGCTCATGTCGAAGTATGATGCCATAAACGCCCGGTTTGAGGCAATCGATGGTTATGCGTTTGAGAAAATGCTGCAATCTGCCCTGAGCGGCCTCGGGCTTAACAGGCATTCCCTAACTGTTCCCCTGTCCAGGCTGAGCGGCGGGGAGAAGCTTCGGGTAATGCTGGCCAGAATAATTATATCCAGGCCGGACATACTGGTCCTCGACGAACCGACTAACCATCTTGACATCAAGGCTCTTGACTGGCTGGAAAAATATCTGGCGAACTTCAAGGGCGGTGTTCTGTTCGTATCGCATGACAGGTATTTTCTCGACAGGGTCGCCACGAGGGTGGTTGAGCTTGAGTTCGGTACGGTCAGGGGCATGAAGAGCAGCTATACGGAATATCTGAATCAGAAAAAGGTTCTTCTCGAGTTCCATGTGAAAAAACAAAGGGATATCGAAAGACAGATTAAAAATGAAAAGAAGATCGTACAGACGCTTCGGCACCAGCGGAAGATATCGGCGTTCAACAGCAGGCTGAATAAGATCGAAAAACTGGAGGTGCAGCTTGCCGAAGTAAGGAAGGAAGGGGCGGCACTGCATCTGGGAAGGATACCTTCCGGCGTGCTTAACATGAACCACGACATTCATGTCAGCGCAGATGTCGCCTTTGCCGAAAATCTGGGCAAGCGCTATGGCGAACGGGTGCTTTTTGAGAATGCGGCCTTCACGATCAAAGGGGGGGAGAAAGTCGGCATAATAGGCGACAACGGTTCTGGAAAGACAACTCTTCTCAACATATTGTCAGGCAGGGATTCTGAATTCATCGGGAAGGCGTCAATAGGAAACTGGATAAAATATGGTTTTATATCGCAGGATGTTATTTTCGAGGATGAGTCGGTCACGGTTCTTGACAAGCTGATTCAGGAAAGCAGGGCGGCCGGCGATTCGGGAATGTCGAGAAAAGAGGCCCTTGAATATGCTGCTAATTATAAATTCTTCGGAGATGAAACGAGCAAGACCCTCTCTGTTCTGAGCGGTGGGGAGAGGTCAAGGCTGGCGCTGGCAATCGTAATGCTCGGCAGACCGAATTGCCTTGTCATGGACGAGCCTACCAACCATCTCGACATCTATACGAAGGAAATAATGGAGGATGCGTTCTCAAGGTTCAGGGGAACGGTCATTGCAATATCCCACGACAGATATTTCCTGAACAATTGCGTCACGCGCATACTGGCCGTTGAGAACGGCGGAATAACCGTTGTTGAGGGAAACTACGATGCTTACCTGAATCCTGGGGAAAGCGGGCCTGCAGATCCGGAAACGAATAACGGGGAGGCTGCGAGACGGGCCAAATACGAGAGCCACATGGAGAAATTAAAGGCGAGGCGGATTGCGAAGGCCGAAGCCGACAGAAATGCCGCCAGGCTTGCGCTCGAAGAAGAGATCGGCGGACTGGAAGACTTCAAGGAGGAGTTCGAGGCCGGTATGAATGAAGAAACAACCTATGAACAATATCTTGATTATCAGGAGAAGGTTAAAAGGCTTGAAGAGCTGTACCGTCGGTGGGATGAGCTTGAAAAAAACCAGGCCATGGACTAGATGGGAACCCGGTTAGTGAACTTGTCCGAATGGGTTTCCCATTGCTGCAGGAAGCATCAAGGGTTTTTCCCTCGGCCCAGGCCGTTGCCGGTATGGCCGGAAGTGGGTTTGGCTTCCTCAACAATAGGCAGATCCCCCTCGATAATAGCCTGTGACAAGGCATTGTTGACCGCATTTATTATGCCGGTCGATGTATAAGTCGCACCTGAGACAGCGTCAACATCCGGCGACTGGTTATCCAGAATGGCTTGGGGGATGGCTTCAATTGCAGGTGCATAGTACTTTTCATTCAATTCGTTATGCGATGTGACATCAACGGAGATTATGATGTTGTTTTCTATTTCCACCAAAACGGTCAGACCATCCCGAAACCCAACGGCAACCCCGGTGTAGATTCCGTCCTTATATGTGTTCCCTGTTTCCGTTGACACAGAAATTTCCGGTTTCACCGATAAGGCCTTCAGGACATTGAAAACCTGTACGCCTCCAACATCTGCGACATGAACTGCAATCGTCATGATGAGCAAAACTGTGAGTAAGCGGTGATAGAAAACCCAACCCTTGTACGCTGCCAGTTTTTTTCTTATTATCCAATTCAACCCCAGCAGTATCGCAATGACGAGGCCGGCCGTTCCGAGATTAAGAGATAATAAGGGTTCTGATGAAAACATACCATGGACCAATGCCGAGGCAATCATGGCAAGGCCCATTGATTTATGATGCTTCCTGATTTTTTTATTTACGTTGATGAAAAACCGTCTTTTCGAGGGAAATTTCATAAACGCTTTTTTAGAAAGATATGCGGAGGCCAGAAGTAAGGCCAGACCAACGGAAATCCACGCAAATCCGAAATTCAGAAATATATCCATATGGTCTTCCTTCCTTAAATATTTTTAAGTTTACAGCCGGTATAAATCCGGATTTTATTCATTATAGCATTATGGTGTGTTGAAAAAGCATTTAAATGATTAACAATTTATGAACAGGAGTAATGCTGGTTTTAGAAAATCTCTGCGGTTCTGTTGCTATTGCAGCACTTTCATATTTGCAAATTTTTATGTAAAATGAAAGGGACGAAAAGAAAGGACATATGATATGCTCGACAAATGGCTGAACTGCGATATGCCCGCGATAGCGGATGTGCTCGAGGAGCTGAACACCGACTACTATTTCAAGGAAAAGACAATCGGATTCGCGGGGAAGGAAAAGGTGCGCAAGGCGCTTTTCTTTCTGCGGGCCGCACTTTTCCCGGGTGTTTATGAAAAGTATCCCATCGATGAGAATAAAATCAACATCACGATAGTGAATAATATCAGGTCGGCGGCGGGAGAGCTTGCCGATTTGATAGAGAAAGCCTTTAAAAACGAATGTATCGACGAGAACCTGAGAAAATCAGGATGCATTGCATGCAGGGAAAAGGCCGACCTGATCGTAAAGGAACTGGTCGAGGCCCTGCCTGAAATAAGGAGAAAGCTGCATACCGATATCCGGGCTGCGTTCACCGGCGACCCGGCCGCCAAATCAAATGAAGAAATATTGCTGAGTTATCCGTCGGTTGAGGCCATGAGCATACACCGCATAGCGCATGAGCTTTATCTGAGGGAAGTTCCGATGGTCCCCAGAATCATGAGCGAGTACTCGCACCACCTTACGGGGATAGACATACATCCCGGCGCCTCAATAGGCGAATACTTTTTTATAGACCATGGAACGGGGGTTGTCATCGGGGAAACCTGTGTCATAGGAAACCGGGTGAAGCTTTATCAAGGCGTCACGCTTGGCGCGAAAAGCTTTCCGCTTGACGAAGAGGGGCATCCGGTAAAGGGTATAAAGCGCCACCCGGACATCGAGGACAATGTGGTCATATATTCGGGTGCTTCAATCCTGGGCGGAGATACCGTGATAGGGCATGATTCGGTAATCGGGGGCAATGTATGGCTGACACATTCCGTGCCGCCGTATTCAAAGGTATACAATTCGCAGCCGAATCCCACAATAAAATCCCAGAATGGCGTTTAGCCGCAGATCAATCAGGGGGTATTCTTGGTAGAAGTCAAAAATATAAGCAAGACATTCAGGCTGGGGAAAAAGCAAATGGCATTGGACGGAGCGAAAAGCAAGTTCAGGACAGCCGTAAGAAATGTCTCGTTCAATGCCTTCCCGGGCGAGATATACGGTTTGCTGGGACCCAACGGCGCAGGCAAGACAACTACGCTGAGGTGCATATCAACGCTTATCAAACCTGATGAAGGGGAGATAATCGTCGAAGGTATAAATGCAGGGACGGATTCCCGAGAAGTGAGAAAGAGACTTTGCCTGCTGACCAACGATCTGAAGACAGACCCGAATTTTACAGCCGACTATCTGTTCCGCTTCTTCGGAAGACTCCATGGAATGGCTCAGTCCGATATATCGGCCAGAAGGGAGATTCTCTTCGATGCCTTTGGAATCAAGGAATTCGCAAATGTAAAGACCAGCGACATGTCGTCGGGAATGAAACAAAAGCTTTCGATTGCCATCAGCCTGGTTCACGATCCCAGGGTAGTGATATTTGACGAACCGACCAACGGGCTTGACATCATAACCGCCAGGTCGGTGACTGACTATCTGAAGGAACTCAGGGACAATGGCAGGACTGTGATTATCTCGACGCATATAATGACGGTCGCTGAAAAGCTGTGCGACAGGCTCGGCCTTATAATGGAGGGCCGTATTGCGGCGGAGGGCACACCCGGGGGAATTCTGGAAATGACCGGGGCAAAGGACCTTGACGATGCCTTTTTCGATATATACAGGAAATCGAAGGAGGTTCCGGATGAGGAATAACATTATCACAATCATGAAAAAGGAGCTGAAAAGGGTATTCCTTGACAGGAAGCTGGCTTTTGCCGTTTTCATAATGCCGGGACTGACTATCGCCGTCATTTATTCACTCATGGGAGGAATGGTCGATAAGCTGGGAAAGGATACGGTTCAATATGTACCGGTCGTTCATACGATAAATGCACCGGACGAGTTTTTGCAGGCCGCACAGGAAATGTATGGCCCGGGCATAACGGTCGTAATGGGGATGCCGGCTGAATCGGAAGAATTGAAGGCGAAGGTTATGGAAGGCGATGCCGATATGCTGCTGGTTTTTGAAGATGATTTCATGAACAGGACTTCAGGCGGCCTTCCGTCGGTTGATAGCTATATGAACAGCACCAGGGACTATTCAGTAAGGGCTGAGTATATGATAACCGGGGTGCTTGATTCGCTTAAAATGGGAATTCTGGCGCAAAGGCTGGGAGGAATGGAGGGCGCTGCGGTCTTTGAGACAAATAAAAAGGACCTTGCCGATTCAGGCGAGAAAGCAGGCAAGGCGATCGGAATGCTTCTGCCGATGCTTCTGACCATTTTTCTTTTTGCGGGGGCCATGCAGGTGGGAATGGACACAATCGCGGGCGAGAAGGAAAGGGGCACGATTGCAACGATGCTGATGACTCCCGTTAAAAGAGGCCATATAGCAATGGGGAAGATGCTGAGCCTTGCAATAATATCACTGGTCAGCTGCCTGTCCTCAATCGCGGGGATAATCATTTCGCTTCCTTTCTCCAACACTATTTTCGGGGGCGGATTCGAATTGTCCGACCTTGCATACAAAGCATCCGATTTTGCACTGATGATTCTGCAGACAGCGGCGATGGCTTTGTCGTTCGTGTCCATGATTTGTCTTATTTCATCGCTGGCAAGGAATATAAAGGAGGCGGGAGGCTTCATAGCGCCCGCGTATATGGTCGTCATGGTGATGAGCATGAGCACGATGTTCATGAGGCCGGAGGCGGGATGGAGCTATTTCATACCGGTGTACGGCAATATACTGTGCATAAAGGACATCTTGATATTCGACTATGCGCCTCTTCACGGGATATATTCGCTGCTTTCCACGCTCGCATTCTCGGGCCTGATGGCATGGCTTATGGTAAGGGCTTTCTACAGCGAACGGATTATGAAATCAGCCTGAGGAGGCATTGGTTGAAACCATTGAATTCATGGTTTCTTTAATAATGAAATCAAATGTTATATAATGTCTGTTGTATACGACGACGGGAGAAGCGAACTTGGCGGAACTCAGATGGCATCCACTTATAAACGACTGGATCATGATAGCATCCCACAGGCAGAACAGGCCGGACATGCCCGCCGGCTGGTGTCCTTTTTGTCCGGGAAGCGGCAGGGTGCCGGATAATTATGACGTCCTGATGTATGAAAATGATTTTCCGGCCCTCAGCCAGAATCCTCCGGAACCTGACGACACGGGCGGCGGGGTGTATAAGACAAGGCCGGCGTACG
>JAFGQE010000007.1 GCA_016935835.1 Clostridia bacterium
GAGAGACAGGGATTCGAACCCTGGTTAGGGATTAACCTAAACACGATTTCCAGTCGTGCGCCTTCAACCAACTCAGCCATCTCTCCAAAAATATTCGATTATGCAACAGTTATTCTATATAAAGGTCAGGTCAATGTCAATGATGAGGTCCCCCAAAAATTGGGGCGGTCAGCTGTCGGCTTTCTTTTGTCTGCTTCTTTTGCCCGCATCGAGAATCCTTTTCCTCATTCGTATGTTAAGCGGTGTAACTTCGACAAGCTCGTCATCCGAAATGAATTCAAGCGCCTGCTCAAGGCTCAGATATTTGATGTTGATAAGTTTCAATGCTTCGTCTGAACCCGAGGCCCTGACATTTGTAAGCTGTTTGTTCTTGCACACATTGATGTCAATATCGTCAGCCTTTGCATTTTCGCCTACGATCATGCCGGTGTATACTTTCGTTCGTGCGTCAATGAAAAGAGTTCCTCTTTTTTGGGCGTTGAACAAACCGTATATCGTTGATTCCCCGGCTTCGAAGGCTATCATGGATCCCCTTGTCCTTCTGGCGATATCCGGACTCAGCGGCTCGAAATCATCAAAGGTATGGTTCATGATCCCGGTGCCCTTGGTATCGGTAAGCATCTCGGAATAGTAGCCGATCAGATTCTTGGCGGGAATCTTAAATTCCAGGCGGGTAGAACCCTGCACACCGTGCTCCATTGAAAGGATTTCGCCTTTGCGGGCGCCTACCTTTTGCATGACGGTTCCGACATGTTCCTCAGGCACATCAATGATAAGATACTCGATGGGTTCATATTTCTTGCCGTCAATTGTCTTTATGACCACGGCCGGCCTGGAAACCTGGAATTCATAGCCTTCCCTGCGCATGGTCTCAATCAAAATTGACAGATGAAGCTCGCCCCTGCCCAGAACCTTGAACGAATCCATCGTTCCCGTGTCCTCTATATGCAGGCTTACATTGCTTTCAAGCTCCCTGTACAGCCTTTCCCGCAAGTGGCGTGAAGTAACGAACTTGCCTTCCTTGCCGGCCAGCGGGCTGTTGTTTACGCTGAATATCATCGATATGGTGGGTTCGTCTATGTCCACGAAATCCACGGGGTCCGGATTATCGACCGCGCATACAGAATCGCCTATGTGAATCTGAGGTATGCCTGAAAGCGCTATTATATCGCCCATTGAGGATGATTCGGTTTCAATTCGTCGGAGACCGCTGAAGGTATATAGTTTGGTGACCTTTGAATCAATTATCTCGCCGTCCTTTTTACAAAGAACGATATCGTCGTTTTGTGAAACGGTTCCCCTTGTGATTTTACCGATTCCGATCCTGCCGACATATTTGTCATAATCGATGCTGGAAATAAGGCACTGGAAGTCGCCGCCGGCATCACCATCGGGCGCCGGTATGCTTTTTATTATTGCATCAAGCAACGGCTTTACATTCTCGGGCTTGTCCCCGAGGTTTTTTATTGCATAGCCTTCCTTCGCGGAAGTGAAAATTATCGGGAAGTCTAGCTGGTCCTCGCTTATTTGAAGGCTTATGAACAAGTCGAGTATTTCATCGTAGACTTCCTCTGCCCGGGCATCATGACGGTCTATCTTGTTTATGACAACTATGGGCACAAGATTAAGATGAAGGGCTTTTCTAAGGACGAATCTGGTCTGGGGCATCGGGCCTTCGAATGCGTCTACGAGCAAAAGCACCCCGTCCACCATCTTAAGAACCCTTTCGACCTCGCCTCCAAAATCGGCATGGCCGGGTGTATCGATTATATTGATTTTCTTGCCAAGGTAATTTATTGCCGTGTTCTTTGAAAATATGGTTATTCCACGCTCCCTTTCAAGATCGTTGGAATCCATCATTCTCTCCGTGGTTTGTTGATTCTCCCTGAAAACTCCGCTTTGTTTAAGAAGCTCGTCCACAAGGGTCGTCTTGCCATGGTCGACATGCGCTATTATTGCTATATTCCTGATATCTTCTCTTTTACTCAATTTAATCTCCGCTCAATATATATACCCAGGTAAGTATAACAAATGCCTTGGATTTGGCAACAAGAATATATAAAAGCGGGTAATGGGAAGTAAAATTCCTTTTAAACATGGGTTTTTTAAACAGTTGCCTTGGGCAACTGTTTGAAAAAGGGCAAAATATTAACGGCCTTGGTCCGACGGGGTTTTTCGGACGGATTCCAAAATGGATTCAAGCTCGGTCTTTTTATGAAACAACGCGCATCCGTGGGTTTCGTCTTCAAGCAGATGGGTGTTGTCCCTTACAGCCTTTAGGAATGGCGAGCGAAGGGCTTGCTCAAGGCCGATAGCGCTTACATTGTCAAGCGACACAGGCGCAAAAGGACAGGGCTCAACCGAACCATCCGCGGCAATGTGCAGAAAACCCTTTCCTGCGGCCAGGCACCCTCCATAGGGTTTCTCATCACCGGGGAATGCGACCGTGAACAAGTCCTTGCGTTTATGTCCGGACAACCATCCAAGCATGTCGACCCGCTGCTGTTCATTGAGTTCGATTGACTTTGTTTCGCTGATAAATGGAACGTAATCAATGAAAAAGACCGATGATGCGCCGTTTTTGCGGCATTTCGCCAGGAATGAGTCGCTCAGGACGTCATTATAATTAGCAGTGGTCACGGTAACCGAAAGCCCGAACGCCTTGTTCATGGAAACCAGGGTCTCCATGGCTTTGGTGATTTTATCATACATGCCGGCGCCTCTTCTTGAATCCGTGCATTCCATGTCGCCTTCGATGCTGATAACCGGATATATGTTAACCGCCTTAATAAACTTCACAAAATTTGAATCTGCAAGCGCAAGGCCGTTTGTAAAGACGACAAATAATAAATTCCGGTGTTTTTTCATTAGCCTGGGAAGATCAGCCCTTGCAAAGGGTTCCCCGCCCGCGGTTATGATTACTCCGATTCCGAGTCTTCCGGAGTCATGCAGAAGCTTATCGAGTTCGGAACCGTCCATATCCTCGCCGACTCTTCCATGCGCCTTGTCATAGCAGCCCTTGCAGTTAAGGTTGCATTTCTTGGTTGCGGACAGAATCATGTATGGAGGCACATGCAGGCCGTCTGACAATGCAGCGCTTCGTTTTTGCGTCGAAGACCTTTGAATAAGTACAAGCCTTGATACAAGCGGCAGCAGCGCGGGCCGCCTGAAAATATACGAACATACTTCCCTTGTCCAGTTCCTTACATCCTTGTTTAGTCTTGCCGAAAGTTCAATTTCATTCATAATACAGGTCCTTTGTTTCAATATATAATATATTATCTTATCCAATTGGCTGGTTAAAGTAGAGCACGTGTTAAATATTACTATGTTTGTATGGTAAAATACAAGTGTATATGCCAGGGATTGAAAAGAGGAGACAGGATGTATCCCGAATACTTCTTTTCATATGAAACCGACATACCTGCCCAGGCAGGCTATTCCTTTTTCGACGCAACGCATCTGGTCTGGATGTTTGCCTCTTTTCTAATGGTTGTGATTCTGGTCTTAATCTATAAAAAATCAGGGGACGGGAAAAAGAAGACAATAATGAGTGTTGTTGCGATAATCCTGCTTTTATGCGAGGTTGCAAGAAACGGATGGTTGATATGCATAGATAAATACAGCCTGTCCGAGTCATTGCCGCTGCAATTGAGCAGGATAATGGTATATGTCGAGGCCGCTGCAATATTTACCGGGAAAAGACCCCTGAAGGAGTTTGCGTATGCATGCGGCCTTTTCAGCATAGCGGCGTTCATTGCGCCGGATATTATGCGGTACCCGATTTTTCACATTCACACAATAAGATACAGCGTTGCCCATATTCTGATAATGTCGGTGCCATTTATGTGGATTATTGGAGATGGATTCAGGCCTGATGTCAGGCAACTGCCAAAATGCGCATTGCTGCTTCTGGTCATCGCAGGAGCGGCAACGGCGGCGAATTTTGCCTTCGGGGGGAATTATCTTCACATTCACTATATTCCGGTGCATGTGAATATAGAGCTGAACCAGCCGTGGTATGCAATGGCACTGTGCGGCGTGATAATAGGATTTTGGTTTTTAACATACATTCCATGGATAATTCTGGAACATATCGAGACTAAAAAGAATAAAGAGCAATGAATGGCAATCGGTTACAAGATGCAAAATTGATGCTTTCAGGGGGAGCCGTGTTCCTGAAGGCGGCTGACCCGGCGGAGGATGGGACATGCTTCCATTGGGCTGAAATTGCATAACAATGGGAAAAGCGATAAAATCATTGTTGTAACAGATAATTCATCCGACAGGTGATTTTATGAAAAAAAGCAGGGTCAAAATCATGAAGAGCTTCAGGGATGCCGCCAAGGGAATCATCTACATATTCAGGACGCAAAGGAATTTCCGGATACAGGCGATATGCTTTTTGCTGGTGCTGTTTGCAGCGCTGCTGCTTGAATTGAGCCTTTCCGAGACGGCGATAGTCGTATTCGCCGGTGGTATGGTTATGGTCGGCGAGATGGTTAACACCGGCCTGGAAAAACTTGTGGACCTGATAAAACCTGATTATCATCCGTTGGTGAGGACGATAAAGGACATTTCGGCGGGAGTCGTCCTTGTTAGCTCGTTTCTGGCCGTTATAATCGGACTTATAATATTCCTGCCGAAAATCATGGAATTATTCTGACCAAGGAAGACGAGGGGGTATTAATGAGAATTCTTTTTCTGGACCTTGACACGCTTCGGCCGGATCATCTGGGCTGTTATGGATATCACAGGAATACATCGCCGAACATAGACAAGATCGCAAACGAAGGCACTGTCTTTACCAATTATTACACTCCGAATGCGCCTTGCCTTCCTTCGAGGGCTTCGTTGATATCGGGCAAGTTCGGAATTCTCCACGGGGCGGTCAACCACGGGGGTTCTACGGCGGACATGGACAAGCAGGGATCGAAAAGACAATTCCGGAGTGAAATCGGAACCGAATCGATTACATGCATGCTGAGGAACGCCGGGTTTCGCACCGTGAGCATAAGCCCTTTTGCAGAAAGGCACTCATCTTTCTGGTTTTATTCTGGGTTCAACGAAATGTACAATACCGGCAAGGGGGGGATGGAATCCGCCGAGGATGTTACCCCGGTTGCGATTGATTGGCTTGACAGGAATGCGCAGGAGGACAACTGGTTCCTGCATATTAATTACTGGGATGCGCATACGCCGTACAGGGCTCCCGGTGAATTCGGAAATCCGTTTGAGGGGGAACCGCTGCCCGCCTGGCTGACGGAAGATATAATGAAGGAACACTCGGACAAGACAGGCCCTCACGGGGCAAGGGAGATAAGCATGTATGACGACAGTACTGATCCGGAATACCCAAGGCACCCGGGCAGCATATCGGGGCTTGCAGGCGCCAGGATAATGATTGACGGTTATGACTGCGGCATACGTTATATGGACGGGCATATCGGAAGGATAATGGAAAAACTGAAAAACAAGGGTGTGTGGGAGAATACCGCGGTAATCGTTACGTCCGACCATGGGGAGAATATGGGAGAGCTGGGAATATGGGGAGAGCATGCCACGGCGGACAACATAACACCCAGGATACCCATGGTGATCAAATGGCCGGGAGGTTCAAGGGGAGCCAGGGACAAAGGCCTCCACTACAATATAGACCTGGCACCTACACTGGCCGGGATTCTCGGACAGAAAACCATGCCGTCATGGGAAGGAACTTCATATGCTGGGACAATCCTGGACGGCGATGAGTGCGGGAGGGAAGAATTGATTTTGGAGCAATGCGCGCATGTGTGCCAGAGAAGCGTGCGGTTCGGCGACTGGATATACATAAGGACATACCATGACGGATATCACCTGTTCCCGAAGGAAATGCTCTTCAATGTTGAAGATGACCCGCATGAGCGGCATGATCTGGCAATGGATAATCCCGATGTCTGCAAGGATGCGGCGTGGCGGCTTATGAACTGGCATGACTCGATGATGGCAAGGAGAAAGGATGCGCAGGACCCGCTTTGGATAACCATCCATGAAGGAGGACCTCATCATGCAAGGGGATTCCTTGCAGGTTACATCAAGCGGTTGATTGCTACGGGTAGGGAAGAAGGGGCGGCTGAACTTATAAAAAGGCACCCCGGGGAGGTTTTGGATGAATGAGTTTATAACAAAAATAAAAAAATTATCCCTCGGAGGCTCGAATTCATATCTGCTTGAATGTGCGCAAGGTTACATTCTTATTGATGCTGGTATGAAAGGCGCGGCCGCAAGACTTTCGGTCAAGTTGAAAAGGCTCGGGGTTGAGCCATGTGAGATCAAACTTATAATTCTTACGCACGGACACTATGACCATGCGGCTGGACTCAGTGAAATAAGGGAACTGACAAAGGCGCCGGTTGCCATACACCGCAATGAGATCGGCACGGATTTGGAGCGCGGTCTGAATGATAAAAATGAATCAACATTTTTATACCGGTTTATTGTCGGCATCTTTAAAAAAATCACTCCGGAGGGAGAATCGGGATATATCATTAATCCGGAGATTATAATAGATGATGAGCTTGGGCTTGAGGATTTCGGCGTTGATGCAAGGATAATCCATACACCGGGCCACACCCCCGGATCGATTAGCATAATTACAGGCGACGGGCAATGCGTATGCGGAGATTCCCTTTTCAATATATTCCCGGGAAGCCATTATCCTATCATCGTATATGACAGGAAAGTCCTGGCGAAAACATATTCAAGGTTTGAGGCGGAGGACTGCGGAGTATATTACCCCGGCCATGGGGACCCGATAAGCAAAAGGATGTTCATTAAAAGAATTGCAACTAAAAAAAGGTTTATGTCGCCGAATGAATAAGCCTGATGCAATCTTGAACAGCTAACTTGTAAAACCAGGCCGCACGGGGAACTGAAACGTCGGTTTTTCATTCGGACAATCTGATGCATTGTTTTTAATTCCTGAATTCGAATTTCAAAGGACGGACGAACAGTTCGACCAAACCCTCCTTTGCATCGGCTTTTTCATAAAGAACCGAATGCACGACCCTTGATATCGGCATATCCACATTGTACTTTTGGGAAAGAACAAGCAACGAACGGACCGTCGATGCGCCCTCGGCGAGCCGTTGAAAATTCCTGCCGAGAACGAAATCCTCGCCCAGCCTTCTGTTCCTGCTGTAAGGTGAAAACAAAGTGGCTTCGTAATCGCCAAGATGTGAAAGCCCATATACGGTTTCCATGTTTCCGCCCATTGCCAGAACCAACCGGGAAACCTCCCGCGCCCCCCTGGCCATCAAGGCTCCCTTGAGGCTTGAATATCCGAGTCCGTCAAGCATACCGGCTGCGATTCCAATTACATTCTTGGCAGCCGCCCCAACCTCGGTTCCTATGATATCCTCGCCGTAATACAGCCTGATGAGCGGGCTTGCGATGAGTTCAGCCAGCGATTTTGTAAGGCCGGTATCCTTGGAATCTATTACCATGCAGCTGGGGATGCCGGCGATGAAATTCTGGACATGGCCGGGGCCAACCAGGACAGCTGTCCTGGCATCCTTTCCAATCACATCTTCCATTACCTCGGTAAGCCTCATTCCGGTTTCGTTTTCCAGGCCTTTCATGCAAAGCACATAAGTCCGGTCCCTGAAGCCCAGGACATTGATTTCACCGGCGAGACTGCGAAGCTGCCGGGAGTCTATCGAGATGAAGACATTTTCTGAGAAAGCAAGTGCTTTTTCAAGCGAGGTTTCTATTGATACGGATGGATCCAGTTCCATGTATTCGTTTTTCCCGGTTTTAACAAGCTGCCTGAGATTTTCAGAGGATGCCCTGCCGTAAAGTAGGACGCTGTTTCCCAGCCCGCTCAGATATCCCGCCAGAAATGTCCCCCATCTTCCGCATCCGATTACTGTGATTTTCAAAACAACCTCCATATGCCTTGCAAAAAGGCGCGGCCTGCCTAGAATACCATATGGCTCAGATGGTGGCTGAAGGAAATCAGCAGGGAATTGAGGTCGAGCGCTCCCTGCAGGGTGAACATCAGCAGAAGTATTCCCGAGCCAAGAAGAAGTCCCTTGAAGAAACCCTGCGTATAGTTATACCGTTTCTTCCTCATGACAATAAAAAACACCGCGATGTAAATGAAGATCGCCGAGTTCCTGAGTATGGACTGCCATTTGGCGGCCGCGCTGTTTATCGTTTGGCTTAGCACCTCGAGCTCATGGTATGTGGCATCATTCACTTCCACGGTCATGCTGCCGTCATAGGGCGTTTTGACAATTACATCATTTTCGTTCGCGGTGAAGCCGTATCCGAGAAACGACAGGTCCGTGGGTTTGTCATTCATTCCGCTCATAAATATTATTATAAGAACCAGTGCGACAATGAGAAGGGCGGTCGCAATTCCAAGGACCTTCAGGTCCTTTCTCTCAACGCCTATATTTTCCAAAAACATATTCTACCTCCAGCCTGACTGTTTATTGTATCCGCCCGCCGTCTTTTCCGCACAGGTTTTGCAAGGGAATCGGTTTGCCGGCAATAAATAAGTGTACGGTGATTATCGAGGCATGCATGCCTTCCCAAACATTATACAAAAAAACAAGCAAATGGGCAAAAAATGATAATTTTGA
>JAFGQE010000078.1 GCA_016935835.1 Clostridia bacterium
CCTTTTCGGCAAAAAGTATATGAGTCAGTATGTCCGGCATAATTCCCCCTAAATAATCAAAGGCGCCATTATTGCTGGCGGAGTCTGGCATTCCCCGGGTTTATTCTGATTATATCACTTTTAACCATATCTTTATAAAACTTTTACCCAGCCTGTGCATACGGGCGCATTTAATCACAATATCATTGAACATGGCCTTGTTTTGATATAAACTGAAATCAAGGTTCATCAATAATTAAATATCAGGGGGACTTTTCAATGACAAAAGAAAGGCTGACCAAGGAAGAACGAAGCTGGATTCTCTATGACTGCGCCAACTCCGCTTATTCGATTGCGATTACAACCGCCTTGCTGCCGATTGTCTTCGGCATGTTCGACAACGTCGGCTCAAGCATGTCGCTTGGCTACTTCAACTCGATAGCAAGCATTATCGTCGCCATACTGAGCCCAATCCTGGGAACGATAGCCGACTACAAGGACAAGAAGAAGCGTTTCTTTCTCTTTTTCTTCATCATCGGGGTTGTCTTCACCGCAGCGCTTGCTTTCGTGCCCCCAAGCAGCGGGATGTGGCAGATACTGATAATATTCTATGTTCTTACCGCAGTCGGATTCGCAGGAGCGAATATCTTCTATGATTCATTCCTTGTGGATGTCACAACGGATGAAAAAATGGACAAGGTTTCCACCAGGGGCTTTGCATTCGGTTATATATCAAGCGTCATACCATTCGCAATAAGCCTCGGCGTCATATTCATACTCGGGATGGACAAGGCTCTGGGCTACTCGCTTGGATTCATCATAACCGCGCTATGGTGGGGTCTCCTGACAATCCCTATGATCCGGAATGTCAGGCAGCGCCATTTCGTGGAGCCGGAGCCGAATCCTGTCAGGAACAGCTTCATCCGTCTGGGAAAGACATTTAAAAACATCAGGAAGCACAAGGTTGTCTTCATCTTCCTGATTGCCTATTTTCTTTATATAGACGGCGTTGACACAATAATAAAAATGGCGGTGCCCTATGCACAGAGCGTGCTGACTCTCGAGTCGACCGATACATTCCTCCTGCTTGGAATATTGCTGCTCATACAGATAGTCGCATTCCCGTGCGCCATTGCCTACGGTGTGCTCGCCAAAAGATATTCAACCAGAAGCATGATAATTGTCGGCATACTGACTTATGTGGTTACATGCGCATTCGCCTATTTCATGACTGAAATATGGCATATATTCATACTTGGAATCCTCATAGGTTCAGCCCAGGGCGGGATACAGGCGCTCAGCAGGTCATATTATGCCAAGATAATCCCAAAGAAGAATTCCAACGAGTTCTTCGGGTTCTACAATATATTCGGCAAGTTCGCAGCAATCATCGGGCCCTCGCTCATGGCTTTCACGGAAACTGTTACGGGAGTCGCCAGATACAGCATATTCGCCCTGGTTCCGCTGTTTTTCGCAGGACTCATCGTATTCCTGACCCTTCCCAGGAATATAGTCAAGACCGAAGAGGTCGAAGTTTAGCCCAAATCCGAGGCAACTTAAAGGACCGGACACCGCACGCATGCGGGTTCCGGTCCTTTTTATACCAAATTACATCGGTTGCGGCGCTGCCGCCGGGTTATATCCTGTATTTTATTTCGTCGTTCACCGGCCCCGTACCCGAATGCCCCCAGTCCATCCTGAGTCTGGGAATCTCATATTCATAATACCACCTGATGCTGACATCCCTGCCCCCGAACCGGGCATGGAACAAGGCGCATCTGGTAATCTTCTCATCAATTATGCCTATGGGCCTGATGTCGGTGAATCTTGATATGTCTTCCTCCTGGGACAGATATCTGACAAGCGGCTTCTCATGAACCGCCGCTTCGGAAGCATTCATTGAAAAGACCTCACCTGCATTCCAGGCCGCTTGTTTCCTTTTTATATAAACGGGGGAGCATATCGCAAACCCACCGTCCCTTTGCAATACCTTCATATAAATGAAATCCCCGCCCGTCTCGGCCGCGGGCACCATGATGCGAACCTTGAATTTATCAGATTCGGGCATGAAAGTCCGCATTATGTATTTGCCGGACACCAGGCTGACACTGTATATCGGATCTGTTCCCTTGTACTCCATGCTTATATCGTATATGCCGGCCTCATCGGTTTCATCCCCGTATGAACATCCGTTGACCACAAGGTCCATGTAAGCCCTGTGGCCGGATGTAGCATATGTATGTCTTTTTTCCAGCGCGTCCCATATCGCATCCCTGTCCAGCGAAGCCGCCCTGACGGCAGTAACCGGACCCGTTCCATACCCACAGTCCCTTTTGTTAAGGTATTTGCCGAACCTGCCCCTGGATTCCTCTATCGTCCTCGGTCCGCCCATGAGCCCGTAATGAAGGTCGGAACATCCGCAAACCGCCGGTCTGAATCCCCTGTCGAGCGCTTCCTGAAGCAGCCATTCCGCATTGCCGAATCCACTCGCCGCCTCGACCAGCCTCTCCCTGGCAGGCATATACTCGCCCCATCTGGGAATCCGGCCGCCAATATGAACCTGCAGGAACACATCATCCCTTGCCCCGTACTTGCCCTCGAGTTCAGCCATCGGTATCCTGTAGTCGGGCGGAACGCCTTCGTTCAAATTCCTGAAAATCACATTTCTGTCGCCTTCGGGAACAGGATGGGCCTCATATGCCAGGAAAGGCACATATTTGCCGGGAATATCGGTTTCGCGGCAAGCCGCCTTGTATTCATCCCATATTTCCGTTTTATCCTTTTCGGGAAACGACATCGGGCCCGGGGCGGAGAAATCAAGCCTGCCTATGTTCATCGCCTGCGCGTGCCTTGCCAGCGGCGATATCTTGTCATTATTTACATGCATGAGGTGCATCGTGGAATCCCCCCAGCCGTGTGCATGAAGATCCCCCCAGTAAATCAAATCGCCAGGCTCCTTCACAACGGTTATGGGATTTGAGAAATATTCAGCCTTTTCCCCCTTAATGGCTGCCTTCAGCCTGTAAGTGCCCTCCTTGCTGAATGTCACTCCGTCAAGAATGCCGTTTCCACCGGGCATTTCAAGCTCCTTGCCTTCCAATATCACTGTTTTTCCAAAGTTATCCATGAGATTCCCGCATCTGTCGAAAACGCCCAGATGAATCCGCTGGGGATCACCCGTACCTGCAATGGTCGGTCCCAGTATCCTCAGGAAGGCCTTGTCTTCGCGTGCGACGACCTCGAATTCAAATGGCATTCCCTCTACGGGAAGCACTTCCCCTCCCGAAAGACCCGCCTCCAGGAACAAATAGGATTTACCCGCCGTCCAGTATGTTTCGCTGCCCGCTCCGCCTTTGGTCGTGTCCCCGATCCGCAGGGTGATTTCATCCCCCTTTTTAAATACGCCCTTCATTATGTACAGCCTGCAAACCTTGCTGAATCCGGGAAGTTTTTCAGAAAGCCTTATTTCCGCTGAGCCCGTATTCTCAACTGAAACATAGTCCTTGCCGCGGTGATTCGTCTGCTGCATTTCATGCACAAAGCTGCCGTTGTACAATAAAATGCTCACCCGGCCGCCTTTTTTTATTCCCTTGCCTTCATTGAGTATTTTTATTGTCCATGTTCCCCTTGATGCTGCGGGGACCCTGAATCCGTCGCCTGAATATGCTTTCCCGCATGAATCAATGAAACTCAATTCACAATGAAGCTTAATGTCGGAATACCTGTCCGGTTTGGTTCCCGTGAACCTGTCCATGTAATCGGGCAGCATGTCCATTTTACTGAAGTTTTCCATTTTCACCCCCGGTCAGTCCGGAATATGCATCTACCAGCAAATGCGAGTGCATTTCCCAGTTCAAGCCGTTCCTTATAGCCTCCAGCCCGTTTCTTCCCATCCTGGCCGCTTGTTCAGGATGGTCCAGGATGTATTGTATCGCATTTTTTATTTCCCCGGTATTCAAAGGGTCCACACATATTCCGCATTCATATTTTTCCACTACATCGGACATGCTCTTGAAATTCGATGCCACCACAGGCAAACCGGCGGCCATATATTCATATATCTTTGTGGGCGGATCTATCATATTGTTGGGAAACGGCTTGAAAAGGCACAGGCCCGCCGCCGACGCCTCATAAACCTTAATAAGCTCATTCCTGGAAATATATCCCCGATACCTGATGTTGGAATCGACGCCGCCCGTGAACTTCGCAGGGTTTCCATGGTCGATGCGTCCTGCGATTTCCAGGAAACAGCGATCCCCCATCTCTCTTACGGCCGCACACATGGTATCAAGGCCTCTTTCTATCCATATTGTACCCGAATAGCACACTTTTTTACTGGCGGCCCTTACTGCGGGATCGATTTCAATGCCCTCGAACTCCCCTAGAATAGCCAGGTTTTCAAGCTTGATTATTTTTATTCCCAGATCCTTGAATCTTTCCACGGTCTTGTCCGCCACGGCGATGATCAGATCCGCTTTACGGACGCTGTGCATTTCCACTATGTCAGCAATTTTGGATACGGGTTTCCTTAGCATGGGCGGAATCCATTCCTTTTCAAAGATCTGCATCGGAAGATGTTCATGTGAATCATACACAACCTTGCTTCCGTTCTTTTTCAAGCGTTTTATGAATCTTGACAGCTCGCCGTCGTGGATGTGGTAAATGTCCGCGTCCTCGGCCAGGGCTGCCTTTATCGTAATCCGGCATCCCGCGGTAAGCCTTCTGGCCTTATGCCATCCTGGAGGCATGCCGCTGCCCTTCAGGATCACACCGCCATCGTTCTCCAGATGGTTTCCCGGCGATATATATACGACATCATATCCCGCCGCGGCCAGCGCCTTGCATTCCTTATGGAATATCCTGATGTCGTTTTTCTTGTGCACCGTGGATATGTGGCAGACTTTAGTCCCCATTGTTCCCCCGATCAATGCCCTTTACATACAACAATGTCCGTGCTGTCGCATAACAAAGGTAGTTTCTGTAAAATCTATATATAATTCTTGGAATCCCGGGTAAAAAGGGATTCGCTTTTCTTAATTTAAACACAAGGAATGGATTTATACAACAATACCTCTTGTCCATAAGGTTCTTCGCGACCTTCCCGCAATATGAACCCGGCTGCCTGTGGAATGGTATGCTGCAACCGGCAGGGCAGGCAGAAAAATCACTCAGCAGCTTCTTGCCCCTGCCCTTGAACTCAAGGGGGACCGTTTTGAAAAAGTCGACCACGGCATTGTCCATTAGCGGAAGCCGCCATTCGAATCCATAATACTCATATGGCTTGAGCGCCATGAAAAGATGGTTGCTGCGGTAAGAGTCATAAGCCGCGCCGTCAAACCTTCCCTGAAGCCCGCGGGCGTCCTCGGAATCGGCCCCCGCAGCATGGTTCTTCAGTCTCCGGTGCAGATGAGCGCGTATTTCATGATGGCTGTTTCCGTAAAAGTAAAAATACTTTTCAATGAGCTTGTCAATGAAACCGGCTTCCGGGCAGAATGAACCCGGGATGAAAATGCTTTCCGCAACTGAACCGACATGCCCGGGAATGATTATGCATTCCGACGGATCGAACATGCCGGCGAGTTTCCTTGCAGCAAAAAGATCCGAAAAGTGAGGCGTCGCCTTGTATTGCGATGCGTATTCAATATAGCGCAGATTATCGGCTTCCTTGAACAACCTCGCCCAGTCGCGGCGCTTATATGGTATGAAGACATGTTCAAAACCCAGCGCGGCCGCGGTCCTGCGGGCTGTCCTTTCCTCATGCCCATGCCTGTTGCCGTATGTAAAGCAAAGCACATTTTCATATCCGCACTGCCGGAGCATCATTGCGCAGAACCTTGAGTCCGCTCCCCCGCTTAGCGGAATCAGAGCCTTTCGTCCCTCAAGCGATCCGGCGAGCCTTTCCGCGGACTCCCTGAACACAATGCCAAGCCCTTCCATCAGCCTGTCATATCCCGTTTCGTTAACATCATAAAGAGTAAAGGAATGATATGTCTTTATCTCCATCGTCCCCGCAGCCATGTCGGCGGCCAGATAACGGGATGCATTCAGGCTGTGGATTCCCTTGAACAGAGTTTCCGTTCCGGAAACAAACCCTCCCGGCAGCCAGTCTTTCTCCGCCTCGGAATTGAAAGCCAGGTTTCCTGATGCATGCGCCATAGCCACAATGTCATCCCCGATAAATATCCTGCTCCCGTTCCTGCAGTGAAACAGCTTAAAGACACCGTATCTGTCCACGGCCGAGAGAACAAACCCTTCCCTGTTTATTATTGCCGCGAACACTCCGTTGAGCGATGATATCCTGTCAAGGAAATCCTTTTCGTCCCGTATATCGGAAAAACTGTCCAAGAGCGCGGATCCTGCAATGAATTCGCCGTCTTCATATGCATACCCCCTTGCGTATACGCCGCCCCTGGATATCCACGGAAACCCCTTGTTTTCTCCAATATATATCGATGCTTCAGGCATTGGCTGTGGATCAACCTTCTTTTTAATAACATGGCTTGCCGGTTTTTGGGTCCGGATCGGCCTGATTACATTATATATCATGGTCCGTTGATAATAAAAAATAGATTTCGAAATATTTTTAATTTTTTTTAAAAAAAGGTTTGAATATTTGCCAAATAGGGTAAAATTGTCTTAATTAGAACAATGATTAAAGGAGATTTATCATGAACAAGACAAATACCGACCTGACGAAAATTTTTGAGCTTTCGCACACATACAGGGATGTTTTCATACGAAATTTTGAAATCGCATACCCTGCGCCGGAAGGCCTCAATAAAACCCATCTGCGCACCCTGATGTACATCAGGTTTGCAAACAATCCCAAGATGTCCGAGATAAGCGGAAACATGGGTCTTGAAAAGGGATCCTTCACTCCTGTGGCCCAGAAACTCCTGGATCTTGGCTACATCAGGAAGGATAAAACAGAAAAGGACAAGAGGAAAAGCATCCTGAACCTGACTGAAAAAGGAAAGCGCCTGACCGATGAATTCGGCAAGGCCCATGAAAAATACATCAAGGAAAAGCTGGATCTTCTGACACCGGATGAAGTAAAATATCTTTTTTCATCGATGGATACCGTGCTTCACATAGTCAAGAAGCTGATCTAGGCATTTCAGGGAAGCAGGCGGTTTCAGTCTCCCCCGAGCATTCGGTGCCGGAAACAGTTCAGGGTATGGTCGTTGACCATGCCTATTGCCTGTATATAGGCGTAAATGATCGTTGACCCGACGAATCCCATGCCTCTTTTTTTCATGTCGGCGGATATCCGGTCCGAAAGTTTTGTTTTCGCCGGGATTTCCCTTATTGATTCAAAATTATTCTGTATGGTCCTGAAATCAACGAATCCCCACAAATAATTGTCAAAGGATCCGAATTCATCCCTTATCCGCAAAACGGCCCTTGCGTTCTTTATAGCCGATTCAATCTTCAGCCTGTTCCTTACTATGCCCGGGTCGGATAGAAGCCCCGATATTTTGTCATCGCCGTATGATGCCACCTTCCCTATGTCGAACCCGTCGAATGCACGTATATAGTTTTGTTGCTTTTTCAAAATGGTAAGCCATGAAAGTCCGGCCTGGGCGCCGTCAAGCACAAGCTTCTGAAACAAAAGCCTGTCGTCATGCACCGGAACGCCCCATTCCTTGTCATGGTACTCAATGTATATATCCGGCTGGCCCGCAACCCAGCCGCACCTTTCAACATTTTCCTGTTTTGTCATAAGCATCTCCATATGAATCCGTACATATTCAAGACCGGGTCGCAGGTCCTTCAAGTCTTACCAAACCGGCATGCCGCCTTCATGAACCGCCAGGCCTATCTGTGAGAAATTAAAGCGCGCATATCCGCCGTAATCACGGTTCCTGCATATTTCCGAAGCGGCCCTGGCTTCTTCGGTTGCCGTGCCAAGTCCTGCGCCTGCGCCTTCGTACCATAAATATCTTGTTCCGCCATGCCTGTAAACGGTTCCGAACCAAAGGCCGCCCTCGTCCCACTCCCCCTCCTCGCCCCGCCATAGAACGGGATTGCCCGGATATCTTTTCCAATTGCATAGATCCATCGACCTTGCCAGGCCGAGGGCCACCGGATAATCGTCAAACCTGTCGCCGCCGCCGTATATCATAAAATATTCATCGTCCTCTTGCCAGATTCTGCAAGTGGATACGCTGAATTCATCGAAGGTCCCGGGAATCCCCGATGCCTGGAATACCCTGATTTCGTTTTCAATGTCAAAATTGAAACCGTCGGTACCCCTTGCGCAAAAAAATTCGAACCGGCCGTTTGTTTTTCTTTGATAAAACAAATGCACCGCCCCGTCTTTTACCAACACTTCAGGGGCGATTGCCTTTTCAACGATTGCCCCGCCCCCCCATTTCTCAAATGAAAATCCATCTTCCGAAACGGCAAGGCATACTGCAGCGGGGTGCTCCTCGGAATGTCCCGAATAATACAGGAAAACCTTGCCGTCGATTATCACAGAACCGGGATCCAATATGTGCCTTGAATCAAAGCACCCTTGTTCGGTCCCGACTTTTATGACAGGGTTTTTAGGATAAAACTTCCAGTTGATCCCGTTAAAATCCCCGGGATCGGCCCAGGCAACGCCTATCTGATCATGCAGCTCATCTCCCTGCCCCCTGAAATACATCATGATGCGCCCTCCGAACTCCAGAATGTCAGGATTCGCCGCATGCATGCTGTGAAACGTGCCCGGTTTCCTGGGTATCACGGGATTCTCCCCGACTCGTAAAAACATAAAACAACCCGCCTTTCAATTCATTGATGGACCTGATATTTTCGTTTGCATACCCGCCTTGTCAGTTGTTGTGTATGCGCGCCGCAAGGTCGTCCCTTCCATGGGAACGAAGAAGCTCCCGCGCCTTCCGGCCGTTGCCCTTCTTGCTGAATTGTATCAATGTCCTTCTGTTTGTCATTTCAGCGATGTCCCTGACTGAAGCGATTTCATTCATATTCCTGGGATCAAGTCCGGAATAGTACATGCATGTCGACACCGTGCCGGGAGTAGGATAAAAATCCTGTATCTGGTCGGGAACAAATCCGCTGTCCATCAAAAATTCCACCAGCTCCAGCACATCGTCCATCGTTTCCCCCGGATGACCTGAAATGAAATAAGGGACAAGATACTGCCTTTTCCCCAGTTTTTCATTGATCTTCCTGTATTTTTCACTGAATCTCTTATAAACGCCTATGTCTTCCTTGCCCATGAGCGCAAGGACTCCCCGGCTTGCATGCTCGGGGGCGACCTTGAGCTGGCCGCTTATATGGTTGGAACACAGCTCATTGAAAAAGGCCGGGTTCCCGTCGGCAAGAAGATAGTCGTATCTGATGCCCGATCTTACGAAAACCTTTTTGACTCCTTTTATTCTCCCCGCGCCCTTTAATATGTCGAGGTATTCGCTGTGGTCCAGGTTCAGGTTCTTGCATATTTCAGGAAACAGGCACTGCCTGTCCCTGCACATGCCCCTTTTCCCCATGGTCTTGCAGTATGCGTTGCGGAAATTCGCCGTGGGTCCCCCGATATCCGTGATATACCCCTTGAAATCACTCATGCCGGCAAGAATCCGGGCTTCCCTGAGTATTGATTCCTTGCTTCGCTTTTGAACTATCCTGCCCTGATGGAATACTATTGAGCAAAAACTGCAGCCCCCGGGACATCCCCTGTGGCTGGTTATCGAGAACCTGACTTCCTCGAGGGCCCTGATCCCGCCGTCCTTTTCATACATCGGGTGGTATGTGCGCTCATATGGCAGCGAGTAGACCTCATCGAGTTCCCCGGTTGTCATCGGCATCGGGGGCGGCATCGAAACCAGATACCTGTTCCCGTGCCCCTGACAGACGGGCCTTCCCCTGTACGGGTCCTGTTCCTCATATTCAATCCTGAATGCTTCGGCGAACCTGCGTCTGTCAGCAGCTGTTTCCTCATATGAAGCTGCCTCGACGGCACCGTCCGGAATTTCATTCGCTATATATGATGTACCTCTGATTCCGGCAAGCGGCGCGCCGTCACGGAGCCTCCCGGCAATTTCGACAATCGCCTGCTCCCCGGGTCCGAACACAAGTATGTCGGCCTTAGAATCGAAAAGCACGGACCTTCTGACGGAATCGCTCCAATAATCATAATGGGCGAATCTCCGAAGCCCGGCCTCGACCCCGCCTATTATCACGGGGATGCCTTTGAAAGCCCGCTTTGCAAGCCCCGTATATACTATAACCGCCCTGTCCGGCCTTTTGCCGTGCGCATCGCCCGGTGCATATCTGTCTTCCCTTCTTTTTCTCTTAAGAGCCGTGTAGTTGTTCACCATGGAATCTATTACCCCGGATGTGACAAGCACGCCCAGCCCCGGTCTTCCCATCAGGCTGATTGACTTTGGGTCCGTCCAGACCGGAAGGGCCGCAATCCCCACCCTGTACCCGGCATTTTCCAGAACCCTGGAAATCACCGCGGTCCCAAAAGAAGGGTGGTCCACATAGGCGTCCCCGCTTATCAGCAGGAAATCCAGGCTGTCCCAGCCCCTTGCATCCATATCATCCCTGTTGACCGGCAGGAATCCCATCATTGATCTCCGTTCTGTTTCACAATTCGGTAACCGTGTAGTTCCTCTTCCTGAATTCAGCAAGAATGCTTTCTATATGCGCACGCCCCTTGGTCTCCACCGTTACGTCAAGCTGAACCTCCATCAGGCGGTCCACCGTCTTGAACTGGTTGTGGTCCAGCTTTATGACATTCGCATGAAGGCCCGCCAGTATTTCAGCCACCTTGAGAAGCTCCCCGGGCTGATCATGCAGGTCCACCGTAAAACGCAGTATGCGTCCCCTTGAAACAAGCCCTCTGTCTATCATGGCCGATATGGTGAGCACATCAATGTTTCCGCCGCTTATCAGGCAGACTGTATTCCTGCCCTTGTCCTTGATTTTTTTCAATGCCGCCAGTGAAAGAACCCCGGCGTTCTCCCCTATCAGCTTATGCCTTTCAAGAAGAACCAGCACGGATTCCATTATTTCAAAATCCGAAACCGTTATAATCTCGTCGACATATCGCTGTATTATGGGGAACGTCATGTCCCCGGGATTTTTTACCGCGACTCCATCGGCTATCGTGCAAACGCCGTCAAGGCATACCAACTCTCCCTTTTCGACTGAAAGCTTCATGGCCATCGCACCTTCGGGCTCAACCCCGATTATCTTTATGCCTGGCTTCATTTGCTTTGCAGCCATCGCTATTCCGCTTATCAGGCCTCCCCCGCCTATCGGCACTACGATGCAGTCCGTCCCGGGCAACTCCGCAAGAATCTCCAGTCCAATCGTCCCCTGGCCCTCGATTATATCTTTGTCATTGAAGGGATGTATGAAGACATACCCGTTGTCCTCCATAAGCCTGATGGCCTCTTCGTAAGCCTCATCGTAGCAGTTCCCGAAAAGAACCACATCCGCGCCATATGACCTTGTGGCCTCGACTTTTATAAGAGGCGTCGACAAAGGCATTACAATTATTGCGCGGACTCCCAGAAGCTGCGCCGCAAGCGCAACTCCCTGTGCGTGGTTGCCCGCCGAGGATGCGATAAGCCCCCTGTCCCTTTCTTTTGGGCTCAGCTTGCTTATCCTGTTGTAAGCCCCTCTTATTTTGAATGCTCCGGTCGCCTGGAGATTCTCCGGTTTTAGATATACCGCGTTGCCGCTTTCAGCGCTGAATATATCACTGTATATCAGCCTTGTTTCTTTTATAACACCCCGAAGCCCCGCGGCCGCGCGGTTGAAGTCGATGTCCCTGATTGCCATGCCTATATTTTTCATCAAAAAACTCCTTTATGCAATTATACACAATAGCGCGTCATGTTTGCATCAAAGCGCTTTATATCTTTACCGGATGTTTTCATATGAATGCGGCAATCACTTTTTTGAATATTTCCTCATGAATGCGGCAATCCCCTTGTAAGCTTGCCGCGCGCAGTCCCTGTAATAAAAACTCAGGAATGCATGGCTTGCATTTTTAACTTCCTTGCCGAACAAAAGCTTTTCATAAGGTCTGTTTTTTTCGTCAAGCATCTCTATAAGCTCCAGGGATTGTCCATAGAGGGGGTCGGCCTCACCCACGGTTATGAATGCAGGGGGAAATTCATCCGTTATATGATGAACCGGCGAGATTTGATCCCTAAGCGCATATTCCGAGACTTTTTTCGTTCCGGTATAGCTCTTGACCATCTGCCTGATCATCGGAAACCCCGTATTCTTTATCGATTCCATGTTGTATGCGCCGTATACAAGGATCGAACCCGCGGCCTGGTGCGCTTTTATCGGGAAATCAACGCCAATGCTTTTCCTGAGCTTGTCATTTGTCGCCATGCAGGCGGACAGGCACGCCAGATGCGCTCCCGAAGAACCTCCTCCAAAGAATATCCTGTCGGTGTCCGCATTGTAGCTGTCCTTATTTTCCATGAGCCATCTGAGGGCGCCGCCGATATCGGCAAGCTGCGCCGGATGCCTCCAGCGCGGGCCCAGCCTGTACTGTATATTCAGGACTAAAAATCCTTCTATTGCTATTGAAACGCACTGTCTGGTGCTTGTAGACTTATTTCCGGTAGTCCAGCCTCCCCCGTGCATATACAAAAGCACGGGGAGCTTCTCCCCGTTGCCCGCCGGCCGATATGCGTCAAGCCTGCCCCATTCAGAATATGCAATATCCTTCCAGGCCACGAACCCTTTCGGAAGGTTCCTGTTGAAAATAAAAACCCTGCCGATGAATTCAACGACAACCATGTATAATTTCATAATATACGCCGCCACAATACATCCTCCCGTCAATAATCCCCGACCAAATCAACAAACAAAACAGGTATTCCCCCTTCAATCCTGACATTACCTCCCATGTCCTTGCATACGGTGGTCAGCGTCTGCATGCCCCTGCCAACGGGTATCACCATCCTGCCGCCGGGTGCAAGCTGATCCACAAGCCTCGGCGGAATCCTGTGCGCCGCAGCAGTAACCATTATCCTGTCATAGGGGGCATTCTCCTCCCACCCCTGCGACCCGTCCCCGAGCCTGTAATGAATATTTGAAAATCCAAGCCTGGAAAGCCGTTCCCGCGCAGCCGTCATCAACGGTTCTATCCTTTCCACTGTATAAACGGAGCCGGCGAATCTTGCCAGCAATGCGGTCTGATATCCGCTGCCCGTCCCTATCTCAAGCACCTTGCAACCCGGTCTGATATCAAGCATTATCGTCATCTCAAGTACCAGCGACGGCTGGGATATCGTCTGCCCGTGACCAATCGGGAACGCCGCGTCCACCCCGGCATACCTGCTGTTGCCTTCCATGAACAACGCCCTGTCCAGCTCCCTGAAATATCCGGCGACATCCATGTCGGAACCCATGCCGAACCACCTCCCGCTACATGATTCCAATTATATTATCCCATAAAAATCAAGCGGCTGCCCAAACAAATTGCTCGTATCAACAATTAGCCATCAAACAATTGCCAAAGGCAACTGTTTGGTTTTTATTGCACCAAAAGCAACACTCTCAAACAATTGCCCAAGGCAACTGTTTGATATTTACTGTATCTTAAGTTGTCTTATGAGTGGTTTTTCTTATTTTTCACAGCTTTTTTTCCCAGAATGTAGCCCCGGGCATAGGCCTGAAGCCTATGTTGAAATAGAATTGCTGGGAGGATCCCACCAAAGCCTTTTTTGCGCCAAGCAGCGAGCTTCTTTTGATACCCTCAAGCACAGCTGCCTTTCCAAGACCTTTCATCCTATAATCCGGATCGGTTGCAACTGGTTCCGTAAAGGCATAATCCGTACTTTCGTCATACCACATACCGCAATAGGAAACGAAATTCCCTTCAGGGGATACTATCGCAATATTCAGGTCAAGCTTAAGATGCGGTCCCGACAAACTGTATTTTCTACTCATTATCGAATCTTCATCCTCCGGCGGATTTGCTCCATGGTTGAAGCCCCTCCAAAGCACACGGTTGTACTGCAAAATGTCGAAGTTTTCCAATAGGCTGCATACCCGGTATCCATCGGGAAGCGAGTAACCCGGAACACCATCATCCAGATACATGATCGACCTGTAATCCCTGTGCTGGGTCGGCCTCATGCCAAGCAAGGAAGCCTCTTTTTGAAAGGAAGGGTCATCGTCATATATCGCGGCCTTGATTACGCCGTCCCGACCAAGGTTCGCAATAGCATATGCAAGCATTTCCTTTTTCAATGCGCCGTATTCCCTGTCAAGGCAAAAGAACACCGTGCCCGGCCGGTCCTCATATGTCGCAAGTCCAACAATTCTGCCCCCGTCCTCCCATATTCCTATTTTCGAAAGGTTTTCCACATCAAGCGATGTGAATGAAAACGCCCACTCCCATCTCTCCCACATAAAGCATACGGATGTAAGCTCCCGGCTGCTGATCCTGATCAAAAAATCCCTGACTTTATGGAAATCCTCCGAAAAGCCGGGTCCGCCCTTATAATTTCTGAACTTAATACTCATAATCTTAACCTCTCGATTCACGGAATATAAACTTCCGCAACTACCGCAACTTCCGCAACAATATTTCCAAGGGCCGTGTCACTGTACAAGGCCCTGTATTCCCCGTGTGTTTTTTATATTTTCAGATATCCCTTATTTTTCTGTTATTCTTAAGCCATTTGAATGCGAAATCCACTCCCGTCTTCAGCCCGAACAGCCTGCAGTCAGCATTGCCGGCGAACCCCCTTGATACCGAACCGGTCTTTTCTTCAAATTCCGCCCCGAGCTTTGCGAAATCATCCGAATCATATGCATAATCCTCGAACCATTTCCAAATCCTTTCACCGTTTTCCATTATTGCCGCACCTGCCTTTTGCATCGGGCATGC
This sequence comes from Clostridia bacterium, assembly GCA_016935835.1. Classification (GTDB taxonomy): domain Bacteria; phylum Bacillota; class Clostridia; order DUPQ01; family DUPQ01; genus JAFGQE01. Next base: position 14,858 of record JAFGQE010000078.1, read on the forward strand.
TTCACTAAGAGCCTCCGCCAGATGGAATCCGGTGCATGAATCATAGCCAACACCCAGCAAAAGAACCCTGGCGCCCATGGCGTACATCCTCCCAAGCGGCGATTCCATCCCGAACTGTGGTGACAAGCGATGTTCCGAAACAACTTCCCCTGCCAGCCTTCCCCATGCGCTGAAGGATGTATGGGGATGACCGGACCTTCGTACCCCAGGATAAGTCCAAAACGCCCCGGCAATCCTGCCCATTCCCCTGGTCGGTGTTATCCGGGGATCAAACGCCGGCATGTTGTCATAAATAACATCAACCCAGCCTGCGGGCACCGGCGGATTCCTCCATTCCGCGGGATTGCTCCAATCGCCGCTGTGCGACGGCATGACAATGGTTCCATCCTCGCCGACCGCAAGCTCAAGAGCTTCGATCACGGCCTGTTCCCTTCCGCAAACCCATCCAAGGCTCGAAAGGGATGAATGAACCAGCAGAAGGTCCCCTGTCTTTATCCCAAGCATTTTGAAAGCTTTTCCCAGCGACCGCACCGTTGAAGGCGTTACGGTATTTTTCACTACTTCTTCTTCCCTTGATCTTCCCATGGTGCCAATCCTCTGATAATTCCGTCTCCTCAGAACCATTTCTTTCTCTTGAAATACACTAGCATGGATACAAACACGCCCGCCATCAATATAAGTGCAAGATAATATCCCGGCTTCCAGCCAAGCTCGGGCATATATTTGAAATTCATCCCGTAAATTCCGGCTATGAATGTCATGGGTATGAAAATCGTCGAGATTATCGTCAGAACCTTCATTACCTGGTTCATCCTGTTGCTGGCGCCCGTCATGTAAAGTTCGGTCATGCTTGACAACACCTCGCGGAATGTTTCCAGGGAATCGATGATTCTTACGGTGTGGTCGTAGACATCCCTGAAGTAATTCTTTGTCTTCCCGTCAATCAACTTGGTGTCGCTTTTGTCAATTCCGTCCAGCATTTCCCTTGCCGGCCAGACCGATCTTCGCAACATAATGACGTCATTCTTCATTCCGTGTATCGCCTTCAGCAGGTCGGGCGATGCATCCGTCGTCAGCCTGTCGTCAAGCTCGTCAAGTTTATTGCCGAGGTTCTCAAGTACTATAAAATAATTGTCAATTATTCCGTCGATTATTGCATACGCCAGAAAATCCGCGGGCATCCCCCTGACCCTGCCCGTCTTAATCCTGAGCCGTTCACGCAACGGGTCAAGCACATCACCGGGACGTTCCTGAAACGTTATGACCGATGTCGCAGTTATTATTATACTCACTTGCTCGGTCACTATACTGCCATTGTCCTTGGAACTATATATCATCCTGAGCACTGCATAAAGGTATTTCCCATAATCATCCAGCTTCGGCCTTTGCCCGGTATTCATTATGTCTTCAAGAACAAGAGGATCTATGTC
>JAFGQE010000079.1 GCA_016935835.1 Clostridia bacterium
TGGTGGAGGGAGATGGATTCGAACCATCGAAGTCGAGAGACAACAGATTTACAGTCTGCCCCCTTTGGCCGCTCGGGAACCCCTCCGCGAAAACAATATAAATGGCGACCTGGAAGGGGCTCGAACCCTCGACCTCCAGCGTGACAGGCTGGCATTCTAACCAACTGAACTACCAGGCCGCGTAATGGTGACCCATAGGGGACTCGAACCCCTGTTACCGCCGTGAAAGGGCGGTGTCTTAACCGCTTGACCAATGGGCCGCAAAACCATGTCGCAAAAAGGCGACAAGCAACATTTTAAATGAACTCTTATGCGCTTGTCAAGGAATTTTATTAATTCATTCCCTTTGCCGCAATTGCAAACCCATCGGCCCGCATCAATAAAGTGTGTGAATCTGCCTGTCAAAACAAATCACGACATCCGTTGACCTTTCCTCCGGATAAACTTGCAAGCTTTTTATCTTTCCTTCCATATAACTGCATTCCACCGTGGTATTGCCGTAGGCATGCAGCTTGAATTCAACATCCCATTCGGACGGCCATGCGGGAAATAGATAGATTTTATCGCCTTTGCACTGAAGAAGCATCTTCTGCAATGCCGTCATTGCGGAGGCGCCGTGGCATTGATCCGAAATCCAGTCAAAATTCGGACCCCAGTAGCCCTGGAATCTGCATTTGTCATTCCAGCTTGAAAATTTATCGCATACCACTTCACGTGCTTCTTCCGGCAATCCCAGGACCGCCGCCTGTATGCCGTCCTGCGTCCACCCCCAGTTCATTCGAAGCGCCCTTCTCCTGTAATTGTCGACGCCCATGTTTCTATTGTCTTTTTCAAACGCTACCAGCCTGTATGGAAAAACTGCATAAAGCTCCGGATTCTCGACATTCGCAAGCCTATCGTATTCCTCGGCCGGCTTAATCAGGCAGGGTTTGTTGTTTCCCGGGTGGCCCCCCGGCCTGAATACATGCAATTCAGGGATAGTTTCATAAAATTCCCGCCATTCCTTGAGCAACTGGCTGCCGGCGGTCGCCATATCGAGCAATTCTTCGAGAACATACCTAAGCCCTGCAACAGCATCCACAGGATTCTTTGCCTCCTGCCATGTTTCCAGCGCCTGTGACGGGTATATTACTATTTTCCCGTCCTTATCCTTCTCTGTATATAAGTTTTTGTAAAAAGAAATGATTTCCCTTGCCTGCTTGTGAAGAACCCTTGATTCAAATTCCGAATCCTCGGTTTGCCTGACATACTCGATCATAACAACCAGAAGCTCCAGCATGCCGGAAAAGTAGTAGCGGATATAAGGATTCCCGGCCAAAGCAGCATTCAGGCCTTCCCTGTTCAGGCTGTAGCAGAGGTTTCTGGCCGTTCCCCATGGCGACATTGTCTCGTGATACAGAACCCCGTCAAACCCGAAGTGCTTCCTCACCTTTGCCCGCATCAACTCAAATGCTTTTTCGTACATATCAAAGAATGGCTTCATGAGGTCAAAATCCCCGGATGCAAGCATGCTCCAGTACATCAGCCTTGTATTTTGGAACCAGTATCCCCCTCCCCAGCGCCTGTAGTCGGGGCCGAGATTTTCATCACCGTGAATATCTGGTACGAATATGCTGCCGTTGAACTTGATCGGGAACTCGCCCCGCCCCCCGCATGCATTCATATATCTTTGGATGGCATATCCGGATTCAACCAGGCCGGCTTTTTGATCTCCCTTGATTCTTATATATGACTTGCCGTTGAATTCATCCCAGTAAGCCCTGTGCTTTTCATATGCCCGGGAATAATCCTCAGACAGACAACCGGCCGTGATTCCATGGAGTGTACTGCAATACGCTTCTTCGTCTTGCGAAATCATTGTCACAACACCGATGCAGATGTCATGCGACTCCTTCATTTCGATTGATTCCATTTCAGTTTCCGAGACCTTATTCATTTCCCTCGACTGAAGGCATGCGCCGAAAGTCCTGTCCTTGAGCGGATCCTTGTATAAATGTGAAAGGTCGTCAAGCTTCTGAAATCTAAGACTTGGCAAATAATGCGAATCTGGGTTTCGATGATACCACATGACCGAATCATCATATGCCGTACACACCTGGTCCTTGTATACTATGATTGGTTCCGTATCGTTGTCCTGGCCGAAGAAATCTGCATATGCAGGTGTTCTGTTTGCGAACCCGCCTTCTATGCGCACATCCCCTGTCCTCCATATTTTGGCTGCGGCCGTAACATTTATCTTTGAATCCGACGTCAACCTGATCCTGATGCATGGACTGTTGGCGTCAACCCATATCATTATATCGGTGCTTGAACTTCCGTCTGAGTATTCAAGTGATGTATGCCCATTCGTAATATCAAGCTTCTGCCTTACGAACCTGTATGACCCACCAGTTATCACTAGGTCGACTCCCCCTATTTTCAATAACCGAAGGGCTGATGAGAAGGAGTCGGTTTTACTGATGACAATGGAAATCCTGCCTTCCGGTCCTCCCCAGACCATGGCGCCTATATCGCCGTTTCCAATGGGAAATGAATCGACGTCGCTTTTCCCCGGGGTTGTGAAGATGAATTCGTTCTTCATCGGATCATGCCTCCGTAAGTTTTTCCCTTAATCCTGGTTCGAATGGATCCCTTCTTGACGGACAGTTTGTCATTTCGCACAACTTGCAGTTGGTATATCCGCTCTTTGACTTGAAAAGCAATCCTGATACTGATTTTTGCGGCACCATCAGGAATGATTCAGTTAACTCAATCCCAATTTCCTTTTGTTTGTTTTCCAAGAGTTCGAACAGCGACGGTTGCTGTTCGATCGGCCACCCCTCGAGCGAGCCCGGGTTCATCGATGATAATTTCGATACGCCGTAGCGCTTCATGATTGTGTCGTATAGTCCGGCAATTGCTCCGCGGAGGGCTACCTCCATTATATGATCCGCCCAGTATGCTATGAATATGTCGTCTATGGACTTTGCCCAATCGTACAGCTCCCTTCCGCATGTGGCGGCGAAAGGAAATACCCTGTTCACTTCAGCCAGGTTGTTCTTCATCAGGTTGCACTTGAACCGCCTGCCATTGACTTCCACGCCGTCGTCATACCGTCCGGTTATATAAGCCTCGCAAAAGGCAACCTTGGGCCGGACGCTTTTCATGGCTGTTTCTATCATTTCGTCGAAAATCTCGATGTCGTCGGGCTCGGTAATCCTGAGCCTGTTTTTCATTGCGGTCTCATTGAATCTCGGTTTTATGCCATCAATTATCTTTATGTTCATGACCTTCTCCTTCGCCTTAGCCCATTATAATTTACTGTATGGATTTATTCAATCAGATGCATCCAAAATAAATAGCCGCCCGGACGGTATTTTGATTCAGCTGTACATTATCTATGGGGTTATATTAAAAAACAGGCATCCCTGCGGATGTCTGTTTTGGTGAGCCATCGCAGATTCGAACTGCGGACACCTTGATTAAAAGTCAAGTGCTCTGCCAACTGAGCTAATGGCCCCCGTGGCTGGGATGGCAGGACTCGAACCTACGAATGACGGAGTCAAAGTCCGTTGCCTTACCGACTTGGCTACATCCCATCAAAAAAAATGGGGTGGATAGTGGGAGTCGAACCCACGACCTCCAGATCCACAATCTGGCACTCTAACCAGTTGAGCTATACCCACCATGAGTCCTGCCTAAAAAAGGCACAACGACATTTTACGGGAGCACATAATGTTTGTCAAGGAAAAGTTATGTGCCGCCATTTGTGCAATTCCCGCAGGCGTATGCGAATTATATCACATTTGATATACCGTGGGTTAACGTATTTTCATATAAGGTATAAACGGATTGAAAAAGAAGGCTCCCGTATCACGGGAGCCTTCCGGGGACATATGTTTCCGGGGATTATTTGATTTCGATGTTGCTTTCAACTTCCTCTTCCCTTTGCTTCTTGGGAAGGGTGATCGCCAGTATTCCATTCTCATATTTTGCATTTATATCATTCTGGTCGATTCCCTCTACGTAGAAGCTCCTGCAAACCTTGCCAGCTTTTCTTTCACGCCTGAGATAGTTTTCGGTTTTCTCCTCGTTTTCCTCTTCTTTGTTTGCAGAGATCGTCAGATAATTGTTCTTAAGCTCCAGCTTTATATCCTTCTTGTCAAATCCAGGCAGCTCCGCTTCGATGATATATTCATTGTCGGTCTGCCTGATGTCCGTCTTCATTCCGGCCATATATGTCGCCGGTTCAAAAAAGCTTCGGTTGAAGAAATTATCCATCATGTCAAATACATCGTAATCGCTTCCCCTTCTTACAAGATTTCCTCTTTTTGGTACTATATTGTACATAACAACACCTCCGTTTATTTCTTATATCCTGACCATCTCTGACCTATGTATTTATATTATACCCGTTTTTTTCAGCCTTGCAACACTCTGTTTTGACTATCTTTGACCTATGATTTTTTATATGCGAAGGTTATCCGGCAATATTGCGTGCATACGGAAATTTCTTCGTTTTTTCTTGATTTTTCATTGATTTTTATTTTCCGGATGATCCTTAAGAATACCGAGGCATTCTATAATCTCTTCTGCAGAGATGCATTTATTGACCTTGTTCCTGAATATGGACGCATTCGTTTCCGCGTGGGCGTACCATGCCGCGAATTTACGCATCTCAAGGACGGCCAAGCGTTCGTCCTTATATTTAAGCATCAAGTGCAGATGCCTGCTGATTATTTCCTTCTTTTCCTCCAAAGACGGATTTTCAGCCGCAAGGCCGCTTCTGATTCTAATGTAATTTTTAAATATCCAGGGATTGCCCAGGGCGCCTCTTGCGGCCATGGCCGCATCGCATCCCGTTGCATTCATCATTCTCACGGCGTCATCAGCACTGAATATATCCCCGCTTCCGATTACAGGAATGTCCAGTTTTTGCTTTATCTTTGCGATTAACCCCCAGTCCGCGGTGCCTGAGTAATGCATTTCTCGGGTTCTCGGATGCACACAGACCGCCGCGGCTCCGCTCTCCTGGGCCATGAGCGCAAAATCCACGGCGTTTATATTGTTTTTGTCCCACCCGCTCCGCAGCTTGACGGTTACAGGCTTGCGTGATGCCTGCACCGCCGTTTTAATTAATACAGCGGCTTTTGCCATGTCTTTCATCAAGGCGGACCCTTCTCCGTTCCTGACGATTTTCGTAGCCGGGCAACCCATGTTCAGGTCTATCATGGGACTATCCGTTCCATTTATATACTCTACGGCAAAGCTTATTGATTCCGGGTCGCTGCCAAAAATCTGAACCGCAGGCCAGGGTTCCTCATCTGCCTTTTCAAGAAGCTCCCGTGTTTTTTTATCATTGTAAAAAAGTGCTTTTGCGCTGATCATTTCCGTATATGCAAGTCCACATCCGAATTGAGAGCAAATCGCACGATAGGGCGCATCCGTTACCCCCGCCATCGGGGCAAGGAATAATCTGTCTTCAAATTGCGTGTCGCCGATTTTAATCATAATATTCCAATAAGTGATTTTATAATGAAAGCATTATTTCCTTTTTCTGCTTTGCCTCCCCAATCTGTTTCCTTTGTATTTGAACGGCTGCTGTTTTTGACAAACCCCGGCGCAATGACATATGGCTTCACCGCTGTTACGCGGCATGGCCCTGAGATATCCTGGAATCATGATACGAGGGTCAATTGGTATCCCGGGAGGGAATCGAACCCACATCGGTGGAACCGGAATCCACTGTTCTATCCGTTAAACTACCGGGACGCACTTAACCTAGAGTATTATACTATAAGCAATCTTTATAATAAACCCTATTATTTGAACAACAATCAAATAGTACCAGATTGCGGATATTGCTAATATCAGTTTCTTTTTCTTGGCGGTCTCCTCGAAAACCGATATTATGCATCTTGTTACCATCGCTCCGGCCCAAACTGATGCCAGAACCGACGCAAGGGTCGAAACCAACACCGCATTTTCCAGTTCCATGAAGCCAAATGCCAGTATCTTTACAAATCCCGCCACTGTTCCAGTGTATATGACTGCATAAAAGAATCCCTTTACAAGTTTCAGCCTCTTTACCGGAAAATTGAATTTCTCAAGCCCTTCGCTGATAACTACCATAAGGTCGGCTATCGGCCAGCAAAAAATCACGGCGGAGAATATGCCTGTGAAAAGAATTAGAACGACGGCCATGATCACTGTGAAGATGTTGCTGAAGAATCCCCAGCCGCTTGTAACCGAGTAGCCCAGCATATAGACAATACCGGCTCCGGTTCCAAGCATAAAAAGCATGAATCTTTTTCTGACCGGCTTTTTGTAAACCAAACGGTTCAATAAAACATAATCAAGTATTTTATTCTTCATAAAGCTATTATATCATTTGGCAAAGATAAAGCTGTGGTTTATCTTCCTCATATTGAAAAACCCGCTTTTTGAGAAGCGGGTTTTTATTATTTTCATTTACTTGTACAGTGGCCCGAAATTCGCGCAGGCCCTGTAGTCCGCGCTCTCAAGGTCGCCCGTTCCAAAAGCACTCCATGACGAAGGCCTGTAAATTCTTTCATCCGCCACATTGTGCATGCATACCGGTATCCTCAGCATCGAACAAAGAGTTATAAACAGGTGTCCGACATGTCCGTATGACAGAACCCCGTGGTTGGCCCCCCAGTTTGCCATGACGGAATAAACATCCTTGAATGCGCCTTCGCCTGTTAATGTCGGGGCAAACCAAGTGGTTGGCCACGTCGGATTCGTTCTCTTGTCAAGTTTCGAATGAATCTCAGGTTCAAGCTCGACACTGTAGCCCTCCGCTATCTGAAGAACAGGCCCAAGTCCATCCACAATGTTAATCCTGGTCATCGTTACGGGCATCTTTCCCTGTGTAAGGAAAGTCGATGAATATCCGCCCCCCCTGAAGTATTCGAGTTCCGCCGGGCTCCAGGCAGTGTTGTCAAGGCACTCTTTCGCTTCTTCAGGCGTTATCTCCCAGTAAGGCTTCATTGCCGGCTCTCCGTTCTTTTTCTGCCTTCCCGTTCCGTCAAGAGCCGCCGCCCCTGAATTAATCAGGTGAATGACTCCGTTCGCAGCCTTTCCGGCAAGCTCTTTGCCCGTAACGCGCCTTACTGCATCAGGACTCCAGTATGTCCTCACATCTGCGAAAATCTGCGCGGTTCCCGTAAGCAGATGGCCAAAAAGCATTGCGGTGCCGTTGAGACCGTCGTTTTCCGTTGCAACTATATACGGCTGCCGGATTCCGTTCCAATCGAAGGATGAATTCAATATCGCCTCCAGGAAATCGCCGTTGGGCATGAAGTCCGTCCACATTCTCTGACCTTGGAAACCAGACAGTACAGCGTTTCGTCCCAGGGCTTCTTCACCGAAGCCTTTTCCCGCGAGAGCAGGGTTGCCCGTCATTATATCCCTTGCAATCAGCGCCATCCTGACACATGTCTCCCAATCCGAATCCTTCTGTTCCCTTGTCCTTTGTTTCCCGGCAGGATTGCCATCCGGGGCTTCCTTGCAGTTCCTTTTGGTCCATTCCAAGGCTTTTTTAAATTCAGCCTCATCATATATCCCCTCGTTCATCCTGCGGATGAATTCGGACATGTCCACATATTCATTTCTTATCCCGAGGTATTTTTGGAAGAAATCCTCATTGGTTATGGATCCCGCTATTCCCATCGATACCGATCCGAATGAAACATAGGATTTTCCCTTCATATATGCGGCAGCTGTCCCCGCCCTGACAAAATCAAGTATTTTCCCCTTTACATCATCAGGTATCGATGTGTCTCCCATGTCCTGGACATCCCTGCCATAGATGCCGAATGCCGGCAGGCCCTTCTGGCTGTGCGCGGCAAGAACTGCTGCAAGGTAAACCGCCCCCGGTCTTTCGGTTCCATTGAACCCCCAGACCGCCTTCGGCATATGCGGGTCCATGTCCATTGTTTCTGAGCCATAGCACCAGCACGGTGTAACAGTCAATGTAAGCCCGACTCCCTCGCGCCTGAATTTTTCGGCGCAGGCCGCAGCCTCGCTTACCCCGCCGATGCACGTGTCCGCAATGACACATTCAACCGGGAAGCCGTTTGCATATCTTAGATTTGATGAAATTAGCTCCGCCGCCGACAAAGCCATGTCCATCGTGGTTTTTTCCAGTGATTCCCTTACGCCTTTTCTTCTTCCGTCTATTGTCGGCCTGATGCCTACTTTTGGAAGCGTGCCTATCAGTCTTTCAACCGGTACGTTGATTTTTATACTCATGCCAATTCCCCCTTTTCATATGACTCCCATTTATTTTATCATCAAATTTATCCCGTGTATATTTTCAAGAACCTTGACAATCCTTTTTCGAACATAAAAAAACACCGGTGACCCGGTGTTTTTTCTCAATACCTTTTGAATGCCTCATAGTATCCTATCTCATATTCCGGCAACTGCTTTTTTTCCGACAGCAGATTGAGCATGATACCATAGGCAATGTTGCCCTTGACCGTATCCAGCGCCTCATCGTATCCGGTTCTTGCCATATATTTGACTATATGGAAGCCTATCTGGGTTTCAACCATCTCGATGTTGCCTTCTTCCCTTTCTTCCGAGAATGCCCATTCCTCAAGCTCGGGAAGCCCGATTTCGCTCTTCTTTGATTTATATTCGCCCCCGGTGTCCTCAAGGGCGGGGTCTTCGGACAATTCCACGATCAAAGCATCAAAGTCCTCGCCGGCGTTGATTCTTTCAAAAACAGCCTCAGCCCTTGTTTTTGCCTCCTGATATTGTTCATCCTCAAAATACTGTTGGGTTTCCACGTCATAAGTGGCAATGAAAATTTGTCTCAGTGTAACCTGGTCAAGGTCGTCCTTGAATTTCTCATAGTATGCCTCGGCTTCCTCTTCCGTTACGGCCATTTCATATTCCCGCATCTTGTCGTCCTGATACTTGCCTGAAATCCACGTGTTCTCATAAATGAAGAGAACCACATCGAAATCACAGCCGTATATCTCATTTGACGCTTCATCGGGACTCATATTGATCTGTGATGCATATTCCTTGAAGCTTTGTTCAAAATTATCCTTGCTGTCAGAAAGCTCCACTTCGTCATACTCATATCCTTCGTTTTTTGCCATGTCCAGAAGAATATGTATATCCGCTATTCTCTCCATTGCCAGCTGTTTTATCAATTCATGGTATGTCATCCCGGTGCTGTACTCGCTGTTAAGAAACACTTCCTCGGTTACATCAGGATAGGCTGCAAGGACTTGCTGGAAAACCATATTTTTCTGTTCAAAATAGTGGTATTCGAACTCTTCTTCCTTGACCTTGTAATCGCCTATAGACAGCGCATATTTGGGAAGTATGCTGACTATGGCAAAAGCGATTATGCAAACTATGAGAATTATGCCAAGTGCCAAGAAGCCATATTTAATTACGACTTCCTCCCTGCTCTTCTTGTGATCCTCCTGATGCTGGGAATCCTTTGCACCGCCCGCCTGTTCCTTAATGCCGTTTTTCAGATCATTCTTAACTTCAGTATAATCGCCTTTACTCCTGGGTTTGTCGTTCATAATGGCTCTCCATTCGTTAATACATAAGATACATTATACTTATTCGACCCATCCTTTTCAAATACTTTTCTTTATCCCCGCACAATGTTCATGAAAGATTTACAACTTTGAATCAAAACCGCCTCCCGATATAATCAGCGGTCCCGCCTGCATTGGCAATATTGCATGCGGGTACTTTTACACCGGTGCTTATGTGTAGTATTATATTTGTGAATAATAGAAAGGCCTTTGTATGAAAACTATCGCTGGCATAACAGATAAAAATATCAACAGCATTCATTTCATCGGCATCGGCGGCGTCAGCATGTCCGGGCTCGCCGAGATACTGATGGGCATGGGTTTTTCAGTGTCGGGTTCTGATATCGAGGACTCAAAATTCGTTGAAAAGCTCCGGGGGCTTGGAGCCTTGGTATACATTCCCCATGATGCCGATAAAATGGGAAAGCCGGATCTTGTAATCTATACCGCAGCCGTTCACCCCGATAACTGCGAGTACGAAAGGGCCCGTCAAACTGGCATCCGGCTGATGAACCGGGCTGAGCTTCTCGGGGAGATCATGAAATCACACAAATATGGCATAGCCGTTTCAGGGGCTCATGGGAAGACCACTACGACAACCATGGTTTCCTATCTTTTCGAACGCTGCGGACTTGAACCAACAATCCATATTGGCGGGGAAGCGGATTTCATCGGAGGAACCGTCAAGAACGGCTCAGGCGATTACTTTATTACCGAGGCGTGCGAATATACGGATACTTTTCTTCACCTTAAACCATACATTGGAATAGTTCTTAATATCGATTACGATCATGTCGATTGGTTTTGCGACCTGGCCGACATGCAGCAGTCGTTTCTGGAATTCGCCAACCTGATACCGGATGACGGTTATCTGATTGTATGCCATGATGATATGAACTCGCTTTTTCTTGAAAATGCAGTTGCTTGCAACGTCATAAGATATGGCCTTGATGACAGGAACCTGGAATACTCTGCGGAAGGTATTGAGTTTGATTCCGAAGGCAAGGCTTCGTTTGACTTGTATATTTCCGGAGAATATATAAAACGGGTTCGGCTTAACATAGCCGGCAGGCACAACGTGCTGAATGTTCTTTCTGCTATCGCCGCATGCAGGATATGCGGGGGCACAGTTGAGAAGATCAGCTCGGCCCTTGATGACATGACCGGCCCGCGGCGCCGGTTCGAGCTTAAGAGCGACTTAGCCGGCATCAAGGTTTTTGCCGATTACGCACATAATCCGGCTGAAATAGACGGAACGCTTGAAATTGCATCGAATATGAGCCACCGGGAAATATGGGCTGTGTTCGAGCCGCACACCTACACCCGGGTCCTTGTTCTTTTCAATGACTTCATAAATTGCTTTGGCCATGCGGACCATGTCATCATGGCGGATATTTACAATGACAGGGAGTTTACCGGGACGGAGGTAAGCAGCCGCCTGCTTGCTGAAAGAATTGCTGAAAAGGGAAAAGATGCCATATATCTGCCTGATTATGGCAAAATAGCCGATTATCTTTATAAAAACATGCAAACCGGCGACATTGCGGTTATCCTGGGATCCAAATTCATTGAAAAAGCCTCCGACCTGCTAGCCGAAAAGTATAAAAGCCGATGAACTTCAAAATCCCTTCAAATTTCTTTGGCGTTTTCATCATTGGCTCACATGAATCTCCATGATTTCATGATATGGGCAGAGTGGGCATATAGAAATATAAAAAGAATAGAAAGGCGGACCAAATGATAAATTTTCAATATTATGCCCCGACGAAAGTGGTTTTTGGAAAAGGCACTGAAAAACAAGCAGGCATTCTTGCAAAAGAGTTCGGAGCGACCAGGGTGCTGATTCATTACGGCACAGGCAGTGTCGTTAAAAGCGGTCTGCTCGATGCCGTGAAGAGCTCGCTTGACAATGAAGGCCTTCCATATGAACTTTTCGGGGGGGCAAAGCCAAACCCAAGGCTTTCACTCGTCAGGGAAGGAATAGCCCTTTCAAGGGCAACGGGCGTGGACTTTGTGCTTGCAGTCGGAGGGGGCAGTGTGATTGACTCTGCCAAAGCAATTGCACTTGGTATAAGGAATGATTTCGATGTATGGGACCTTTTTATCGGGAAGGAAACGGCTGCGGCCTGCGCCCCTGTGGCGGTAATCCTGACACTGTCGGCCGCAGGCAGCGAGATGAGCAATGGAACTGTCATAACAAACGAGGACGGCTGGTATAAAAGGGCATATGGAAGCGACCTTTGCCGGCCGAAATTTTCCATACTCAACCCTGAGCTAACCTATACGGTTTCCCCATACCAGACTTCATGCGGAGCCGTCGATATCATAATGCATACAATGGAACGATACTTCACAACCGAACCTCCCATGGATATCACCGATGCCGCAGCCCATGCAGTAATAAAAACAATCATGAAAAATGTCATGACCGTGCTGTATAATCCAAGGGACTACAAAGGCCGGGCTGAAATCATGTGGACGGGCAGTCTTTCCCATAATGGCCTGACCGGATGCGGCGGCATCGGCGACTGGTCGACGCATGACATAGAGCATGAACTCGGCGGCATTTTCGATATTGCCCATGGCGCGGGTCTTAGCGCGATATGGGGAAGCTGGGCAAGATACGTTTATAAAACAAAGCCCGGCCGTTTCGCCGAATTTGCATCCGGAATTTTTGGCATAAAAAAGTCAAACCAGGAACTGGCCGCACTTGCCGGTATAGAGGCGATGGAAAACTTCTTTGAAAAAATAGGCATGCCCGTATCCGTCAGCGGCCTTGGCATAAACATGACCGATGGCCAGATTGACGAGATGGCGGCGAAGGCAACATCCAATGATACCAGGACACTTGGTAATTTCAGGAAGCTGCACAAAGAAGACATAAAATCCATTTTAAAAACGGCAAGATAACGCAGACTCCGGAATAACGGATTATTGGCAAAGGTAATCCCTGATTATTAAAATTTGGATGGGAAAAGACAGATGACCGACTTTACATCTTCGTACAAGCTAACCATCAAGGCCTGTTATCTGGGTCTTTTCGTACAGGCAACAGTCATCAACCTTACGCCTGTTCTGTTCATACCGCTTCGCGAACAATTCGGTTTCAGTTTCAGCAAGCTCGGTTTGCTGGTCCTTGTCAATTTCATAACCCAGGTTGTGAGCGACATCCTCTTCAGCCATGTCGTCGACAGGCATGGCTACAGGCGTTTTTTGGTCTGGGCCCATATTGGAATCATCGTCGGTTTCTCAATCTTTGCGATATCCCCATTTTTAATGCGGGATCCTTATTTGGGTTTTGTCCTTGGGACACTGGTTTTTTCAGCTGCGGGAGGCCTGCTCGAAGTATTGCTCAGCCCGGTTGTCCATGCAATTCCATCCACGGCCAAATCAGCCTCAATGTCGCTGCTTCATTCTTTTTATGCATGGGGCCAGATGGCCGTAGTGATACTGACGACCTTGTTTCTTTTTGCCTTCGGAAGACAGGCGTGGCCGGTCATCGTTCTTTTGTGGACGATTCCGCCTCTTCTGAATGCCTTACTGTTCTCCGTAATTCCCTTTGCACCGATTGTTCCGGATGAACACCGTCAGGGTTACCGGACTCATATCAGGAACAGGTTCTTTATTGTAGCAGTACTGGCAATCGGTTTTGGAGGCGCCGCTGAAGTCATCATGAACCAATGGGCTTCTGCCTTCATGGAAAAGGTCATGCTCATACCAAAGGTCATAGGTGATGTTGCAGGGATGTCCATGTTTGCCCTTATGCTCGGTCTTGGGCGTCTGCTTCACGGAAAATTCGGTCATAAATTTGATTTATACAAAATAATGATGATCGGATGCGCAGCTGCTTTTGTCTGTTATGTCGTGGTTTCTTTGTCGGGTATAGGATCGATATCCATCCTGGCATGCGGGATCTGCGGAATCGCCGTCAGCCTGTTGTGGCCAGGCACCCTGGTGCTGACATCCGAAAGGTTCCCGCTGGCCGGAACATGGCTGTTTGCATTTTTGGCGGCAGGGGGGGACATCGGGGCGGCCGCGGGACCTTGGTTGGTTGGAATCATATCAGACCATGCAGTAAAGGTCCCTCTTTTGGCGGGGATAGGATTGAATCTCGGTCTGGATCAAACCCAGCTTGGCATGCGCATTGGAATACTGATCGGGTCGCTGTTTCCATTGGCCGCATTGCTGTGCCTTGGCTATATGAAGCGCGCAAGGCAAAGGCTTCCGCTTATAAAATGAATCAAATGGGAGCAGCCCGCGGGTAAGTTGTTCCCCGCTGCATAGTGCTATAACCTATGCCCGCATTATTTGAACGGGGTGTTTGCATCCCTTCTCAAATTGACTTCCTCAAGAACCGCATTGCCTCTTCTGGTAAGAAGATACCAGACGATATCCGCTATTTCATCCGGCTTTATAAGAACGGAAGAATCCAGGTCCGGTCTTGTCCCGGCCACCATTTCCGTGGCGACCCCGCCGGGCGATATAATATGAACCCTTATGCCGTCCTTCTGCACCTCCCTTGCCATTGCCTTGGTAAATCCCGCCAGGGCGTGCTTTGAAGCTGAATACGCCGATTGATTTTCATATCCCTTTATTCCTACGACGGATGAAATGTTTATAATTGACGGAAACCTTGATTTGCGAAGGTGTTCAAGGCTTTCCCTGCAGACCAAAAAAGGAGCCCTTGCATTCAGTTTCATTACCGAGTCCCATTCCCTTGCGTCGGTTTTTTCAAAAGCTTTTGCAAAAGCTATGCCCGCATTATTGATGACCGTGTCGATGCCTCCCATTTTTTCGGCCGCGGTTTTTACGAGTTCCCCGGGGGTCTTCCTCTTCATCAGATCGCCCGAAAGAAAGTAAGTGGAATCCTCATCGAAGAGATGCCTGACGCCGGAAAAACTTTCCGCGCTGCTTGCGCACAAGCTGAGCATGACGCCTTCCTTCGCAAGCCTTATGGCAATCGCCAGCCCTATTCCCCTGCTTGCCCCCGTTATCAGACATTTCATTCCCTTTAGTTCAATCATCCTTTGTCCCCGTCTTTTCCATTCCGAGAGTTGCCACTACATCCGCTCCGCAATCGGCAGGATTCTTGATCAATACCTGTCCTTCCTTTATGGGTGCCTTGACCGAGGCCTTGTATATTTCCTGCATGACCGGAAAAATAATGCTCCTTCGAACCGGGATGCTTGTTTTGACCGGAACAACCGGCAGCCTTCCTCCGACCACCCTGACGGTCGATGTGACAATTCTCATAGGTTTGACTATTTCGTCGAAAGCATATGCCTCGCCCTTTTTACAGCCATTGCCCGTCACCCGGATTATTTTCTCATTCTCGTATTCCACGTTCATCCGGCAACCTTTCGGGCATCTTATGCAGATCATTTCCTTCTTCATCTTTTCTCCGCCTCTATGATGACTTTCCTGCCCTTGATATCGCTGGCCGTAATCTTGATGTACTCCATCTCAGCCGGAATAAGCCTTTTGTATTTCTTTGTATATATGTTTTTCCCCTTGCAGGTTACCGTTACCCGCGACTCATCAAGCTTGTCCGAAGACCTGAAATATATCTTTATTTTTTCATTCTCGTCATAATAGTCAATTATCTGAGGCACAGTATACCTTATCCCATTTCCTGCGGTTATCTGTATTCGCTTCTTCGGATCCTTGCCTTTGCCCTTGATTTTTTCCACGGCTGATTTTGCAGCTCTTTCTGCCTCGATTGCCACATAATCCACCAGGTCATGCACGTGAAGCACATTGCCGCATGCAAATATGCCCTCTACTGAGGTCTCTAGGTTTTGGTTTACAATCGCTCCGCCGGTCACAGGGTCAATAATAATGCCCGCCTCCCGTGACAATTCATTCTCCGGTATAAGGCCGACGGATAATAAAAGCATATCGCATTTTACATATTCTTCTGTCCCGGGAACAGGTTTCAATAATTCATCAACCCTGGCGATTGTCACGCCTTCAAGCCTATGTCCGCCGTGAATCCTAACTACAGTATGAGAGAGTCTGAGCGGTATGTCAAAATCCTCCAGGCACTGTATGATGTTTCTCTCAAGACCGCCGGGATATGGCATTATTTCACAAACAGCCTTCACTTTCATCCCTTCGAGGGCGAGACGCCTTGCCATAATAAGACCAATGTCGCCGGATCCAAGTATCAGGGCGGTTTTCCCGGGTTTCATACCTTCAATGTTGACAAATTTTTGCGCGGTTCCCGCAGTGAATATACCGCTTGGATTCGTTCCGGGAATCCTGAGCGCTCCCCTGGCCCTTTCCCTGCATCCCATGGCCAGAATCACACATTCGGCCTTATATACAACGAGTCCGTCACGCGGATTCACAGCTGTGATGTTCTTGCCTTCATCCATGGATATGACCATTGTATCAAGCCTGTAGTCTATTCCGAGTTCCTTGACTTTTCTGATGTATCTTGAAGCAAATTCCGGTCCTGTAAGCTCTTCTTTGAAAATCTTCACGCCAAAACCTGTATGAATGCATTGTTTCAGTATTCCTCCAAGCTGGTCTTCCCTCTCAAGAAGAAGAACATCATCTATTCCCGACTTCCTTGCCCTGACCGCCGCGGCAAGTCCAGCGGGACCCGAGCCTATTATGACCAGGCTTCTGTTTTCAATCATTCCCTGGTCCTCCCTGCAAATATGTATGACCCGGGGTCGCCCTTCATCACATCTTCCTTGCTTATGCCAAGCTCCCCGGCCAGAATATCTATTACGGCAGGCAGGCAGAAGCCTCCCTGGCATCGGCCCATCCCGGCTCTTGTCCTTCTCTTGACGCCGTCAACGGTACGGGCGCCAGCCGGGCCTTTGATGCTTTCAATGATTTCGGCCTTTGTTACATTTTCACATCTGCAGACGACCTGTCCGTAATCCGGATTTTCCCTTATTGCTTTTTCTTTTTCCTCCAAGGTCATATCGCGGAAAAAGTCATGATTTCCCTTGCCCTTTGAATATTCCTTCTTTTCAACAAGACCTCCCAGACTTTCGCTGATCAAACCGGCCATGTGTTCGGCTATCGCCGGCGCCGAGGAAAGTCCCGGTGATTCAATACCGGCCGCATTGAAGAATCCGGGAACCTTGATACTTTCACCGATTATGAAATCCCCTGTATCCGGCGTCGCCCTAAGCCCTGCGAATGATGTTATTACCTTTCCCAGTTTCAGCCCCCCGCAGGATCTAAGTGCGGTCCTGTACACATAATCGAGGCTATCCGCATGCGTTTCTATATCCTCCTTGGAATCAGCCACATTCGCATCCGGTCCTATTAGCAGATTTCCATCCACGGTAGTCATTACGAGAACTCCCTTTCCTTTGTCGGAAGGAGGCTGGAATATCACCCTCTCCACAAGACCTCCCTCCGACCTGTCCATGAGAAGGTACTCGCCCTTTCTGGGAGTCAGATGGAAGAAACCGTCGCCTGCCATCGCGGCTATGTCGTCGGCATATATTCCTGCACAATTTATTATTGTTCCCGCATTGATGTTTCCCCTTGATGTTTGGATAATGAAACCTCCCCTTGCACCGTTGATTCCCTCAACATTGGTTTCCCTTATAAAATCAACTCCGTTGGCGACCGCGTTTTCAACCGCGGCTATGTTTAGCTTGTATGGCGAAACCACTCCGGCTGTAGACGCAAACAACGCCTTTGTTATTCCGGGATTTAGCGCCGGCTCCATTTCACGGGCTTTCTCACCGCTTATTATCTCGAGTCCCTCGATATTTTCCGCAATTCCATTTTTATACAGGTCGTCAATCCTGGCCTCATCATCCTCGTCAAATGCCACGACAAGCGAACCGGTATTTTTGTAAGGAACACCCATCTGCCTGCACAAACCGGGCATCATTCCTGTACCCAATATGTTGAACCTTGCCTTCAGTGACCCTGGCTCGGCGTCATATCCTGCGTGAACTATTCCGGAGTTCGCCCCGCTGGCTCCCATTGCTGCGTCGATATGCCGTTCCAGCAGACAGATTGACACATCATAAAATGAAAGCCTCCTTGCAATAAGGGCTCCGACTACACCCGCACCTATAATGGCAATATCGTACTGTTTTTTCAAAAGATTTTATCTATCCTTTCTTCTTCCCTGCCATGCCCGGTCATACCCTCATCAGAACCTTATTCCGCCGGTTGCTATTGCTATAAGGAATGGTATAAGCACCAGGAGTACAAACATTATCGCAAGATATCGCGTTGTCAGCGAGCCTTTTCGTAAAAATCCGTAGAACATGAACA
>JAFGQE010000080.1 GCA_016935835.1 Clostridia bacterium
AAATATATGAGAGGGCCGTCGCCTTCGGGCATTATGAGAGGTACCAGGAAGAGAATATAACGGTTGATTATCTGAAACCCGGCGCAGGGCTTCCGATGGGCGGGTACAAATACAGGATGCACCAGATGTCTTCCGCTGTCGGCAGGGTGCAGCTTAAATATTACGACGAGAGAATGATTGAGATAAGGCGCGGCATGAATTATTTCTGGGATCTCCTG
Organism: Clostridia bacterium; assembly: GCA_016935835.1. Lineage (GTDB taxonomy): Bacteria > Bacillota > Clostridia > DUPQ01 > DUPQ01 > JAFGQE01. Next base: position 219 of record JAFGQE010000080.1, read on the forward strand.
GAAGGAGTCCCCGGAATAAAGGCTCACAGGGTTGATGAAAGCACGGGCAGCACGATGGGCGGATGGTATGCGCCGAAGGGCCTGTACAGAAGCGGGGAGATCGGCGGTCTCTCGGTGACCAGATTCTGCGAGGCGGTCAGGGCGGAGGGCTTTTTGGAGTGCTCCCCCGGATGCAACCTGGCGATGCATACCCATTCCCTGTTCCAAACCGCGGATGTCTATGGTCATGGCAGGCCTACGCGTATCGCAAACAGCGACAGGGACGTGAGGGAACTTGACTCGGACCTAGGCCCAAGCGAGGAAATCGGGGCGATGACCTACAGCATCCCGTGGTTCAAGCATTACAGGCCAGAATTGATAGAGGAATATGCAAACGCATTCAAAAAGGCGGCGCTCAACTACAAGGAGCTTTTGAAGGACGATCCGGGCAACCCCGGAAAGATAGGCGGCTGGCACTTCTTCAGGCACACGCCAAAAAAATAAACACCCCATCGGGAGGCGGAAAATCCGCCTCCTTTTTTTATGCCACCCCGCCCGGAAAGAACAAAAACATCAAACAGTTGCCCAAGGCAACTGTTTGAAAAATCGGCGGGCAAAAAACAACAATCAGCTTAATAAAGCCTTTTTTTGCATTTTTTGGTTCAAAGACTGAAGCATTTTATGGTCCAAAACAGCAAAAACATCAAACAGTTGCCTTGGGCAACTGTTTGAAAACCGTTTGACGTGGCCGGTTGCCGAGGGGGCGGGTTTTTGTTAAGATTACATTATTATTTGACAGGATGGTTTTTATGAGCAAACCGATCATAGGGATACCGATGGGGGACCCCGCGGGAATTGGCCCCGAAATTATACTTAAGGCGCTGGCGGCGGGGGAAATATATGATATCTGCCGGCCGGTGGTGATAGGCAGCGCGGCGGTGCTCCGGATGGCGGAATGCTTTGTGCGCGGCGGTCTTTCACTCAATCCGATAACGGCAATTTCGGGCATGATATCAAATTTCGGTACGATTGACGTTCTCGACATTGACATGCCGGATCCAAAAACCCATGCATGGGGAAAGGTAGACGGCAAGGCCGGGGCGGCGGCCTATGAATATATAAGGAAAGCCGCGGGGCTTTGCATGGACAGGTCGGTCGATGCGATGGCCACGGCTCCGATAAACAAGGAATCAATAAGGGCGGCGGGAATAGATTTCATCGGGCACACCGAGATGCTCGCTCATCTTTCGGGCGTGGAAGATCCTCTGACAATGTTCCAGGTAAGGAATATGAGGGTGTTTTTTCTCTCAAGGCATATGTCCTTGAGGGCGGCCTGCGATGCGGTGAAAAAGGACAAGATAAAGTCATACATCGGAAGAAGCCTTGATGCCCTTGAAAAGCTTGGAATAAAAAAACCGCTCCTGGCTGTGGCCGGCCTGAATCCCCACAACGGCGAGCACGGCATGTTCGGGAACGAGGAACCGGATGAAATATTCCCGGCCGTGTCGGAATGCGCCGCCGAAGGACTGAATGTAATCGGCCCGGTTCCCGCGGATTCGGTTTTTGCAATGGCGCTTAAGGGCCGTTACGACGGAGTTCTTTCGCTGTACCATGACCAGGGGCACATAGCCACGAAGACGGTGGATTTCGAGCGCACAATATCGCTTACGATAGGAATGCCTTTCCTGAGGACATCAGTGGACCATGGCACGGCCTTCGACATAGCGGGAAAAGGTATTGCGGGGGGAACAAGCATGGAGGAAGCCATCAGGCTCGCCGCGCTGTATGCCCCCGTTTACGGAAGGGGAAAATAATGCCTGTCCATATAAATGACGAAATACTAATGAATGTCGAGAAACCGGCCCGTTATACCGGGGGGGAAGTCAACAGCGTGGCAAGGCCCCATTCGCCCGGAACGGTCAGCTTCGCTTTCTGCTTTCCCGACGTGTACGAGGTCGGGATGTCCCATATGGGGGGACAGATACTCTACAGCATAATAAACAACAGGGAAGACGCGCTTTGCGAACGAATATATGCGCCATGGACCGATATGGAGCGTCTCATGGTTGAAAACGGCATTCCGCTGTACTCGCTTGAAACAAAAACGCCTGCCGCCGATTTTGACATCCTGGGATTCACCCTTCAATACGAGATGAGCTACACCAATATCCTGAACATGCTTCATCTTTCCGGACTTGGCATAAGGCGCAGCGAAAGAGGTGAGGACACTCCCCTGATATGCGCCGGGGGCCCTTGCGCCTTCAACCCTGAAACGCTGGCGGAATTCATTGATTTTTTCCTGATAGGAGAAGGCGAGGAAAAGATAAACGCCATACTCGATGTATGTAAATTGAAAAAGCAAAAGGGACTGGATAAAGCCGCGGCCCTGCGATTGATGTCCGGGATAGAGGGAATTTATGTTCCTTCCGAACTGGACGGATGCTATGACGCGGATGCGAACCTGACAAAACCTTTCCCCCGGACCATCCAGAAGACGATAATAAAGGATTTCAACGACGCCCCGTATCCGGACAAACCCATAGTTCCTTTCATCAACATAGTGCACGACAGGACCATGATTGAAATATTCAGGGGATGCATAAGGGGATGCAGGTTCTGCCAGGCCGGGTTTACATATAGGCCCGTCAGGGAGAAAACCCCGGGCTTGCTTTTGAAGGAAGCGGAGGAAAAACTTAATTCCACCGGATATGACGACATCAGCCTGGCATCCCTGAGCACAAGCGATTATTCCGCGCTTGAGGAGCTGACCGACGGACTCATCGGGCTGACTGAAGCGGCGAATACAAGCCTTTCCCTGCCTTCGCTAAGGGCTGACAATTTCTCGATGGAGCTGATGAACAAGGTCCAGAAGGTAAGGAAATCCGGACTGACGTTCGCCCCCGAGGCAGGCACCCAGAGACTCAGGGATGTGATAAACAAGAACATTACCGAGGAAGATATGCTCGGCACTGCAAGGATCGCATTCGAAGGCGGCTGGAACACGATCAAGCTGTATTTCATGCTGGGGCTTCCAACCGAAACCATGGAGGATGTCAGGGGGATAGCGGACCTGGCAAAAAAAATAAAGCAAATTTACAGGGAATGCAAAAATCCTTCGGGCAAGACGCTGTCGATGACCGTCAGCACAGCTTTCTTCATTCCAAAGCCCTTCACGCCTTTCCAGTGGGAGGGACAGATATCCGTGGATGAAATGACAAGGCGGCAGCACTATCTGGGATCGTTGCTGCAAGAGGCAAGGATAAAATACAACTGGCATGATTTCAGGCTTTCGCGAATCGAGGCGATTATTTCCAGGGGGGACCGCCGGGTGGGGCGTGCAATTGCAAGGGCATGGGAAAAGGGATGCAAATTCGACGGCTGGGCGGACCATTTTGATTATGAAAAATGGGTGGGTGCGCTGGAGGAATGCGGCATTGACGGCGATTACTATGCCGTAAGGGAAAGAAACGAATATGAGATCCTGCCATGGGATTTCATCGACATCGGTGTAAGGAAATCATTTTTGGCTGACGAAAGGCACAGGGCATACTTGGGCGAAACGACAAAAAACTGCAGGGAGGAATGCACGGCTTGCGGAGCGGCATGCTTCGGGGGAGGGATTTGCTTTGACCGTAATCAGAATTAAATTCAAAAAAGACGACAGCGTGAAATTCATTTCCCACCTTGACATGATGAAGGCATTCCAGCGCGCAATCAGGAGGGCAGGGCTGCAGGCGGGGTATTCAATGGGATACAATCCCCAGATGCAAATGGTATTCGGCCTGCCGCTTTCCCTCGGTTTTACAAGCGTGGCTGAATATGCGGATTTTTCGTTTTTGGAGGCTTACACGCCTGAATTCATGCTCGAGCGGCTGAACAAGGTCCTTCCGGCCGGGCTCTTGGTGCTTGATGCGGGAATGCGTGAAACTCAGAAGAACATAATGGCCGACATTATGTTCGCGGAGTATGAGTTCGTCCTGGAATCATCGCTTGGACAGGATGATATCGTTGAGGGAATCATGGGAGCCAAAAGACTCGAGGTCCAAAAGACAAGGAAGGGCAGGAGCAAGATGATCGACATAAGGCCGCTGATATTGAAAGCGGAAACAGGCGACGGGCTGGTCAGGGTGCTGGTGAGCGCGGGAAATGAAAATAATCTTAATCCAAGGCTGGCGGTTGAGGCCGTCGCCCGGCACATGGATTCATCCGCGACCGGACGGGGATACCACCGGCTTGGCCAGTTTGTCGAAAGGGACGGTGTAATGATCGATCCGCTGGATGACAAGGCGCTGAAGACCGTATGAATCAAAAGCGAATCATATATATCAGGAAAAATAGTGATTCCGTCGAGATTGCCGCCATTGAAGATGGAATATTTTCGGAATATCTTGTCGAGAAAGAAGGAATAATTCCGGAGGGAGCGGTTATCATCGGAAAGGTCAGGGAATATGCTGCTTCGCTGAACGCCTATTTTGTGGACGCAGGGGAGGGGCCGGGCGCCTATCTTCCCGAAAAACATGCAGGGGGGACGGCCCTTAAGCCCGGCGCGGTGCTGCCGTTCATTGTCC
>JAFGQE010000081.1 GCA_016935835.1 Clostridia bacterium
ATTATACAAGGAGGGAAAAATGGGTTGTGAAAGACTTGAGGGAAAGGTTGCGGTTATCACGGGAGCCGCGCAGGGCCTGGGTGAAGCATTGGCCCGGCGGCTTGATAAGGAAGGCTGCAAGGTAGTCATCGGCGATATAAATATTGAAAAAGCAATTGAAGTTGCCAAAAGTCTGAAAAATGCAGTTGCCGTCAGGGTTGACGTTACTGATGAGGAAAGCGTCGAAGCATTGATGAATACTGCGGTTGAGAATTACGGCAGGGTTGATATAACCGTAAGCAATGCGGCCGTGCTTGTTTCCGGAGCAACGACGGAGTTCGATGTAAAGAAATGGCAGTTCGTAATAAATGTGAACCTTGTGGGATATTTCATAGTGGCAAAGGCCGCCGCCCGGAAAATGCTGGAAAACGGAGGCGGTTCGATAATACAGATAAACAGCAAGTCGGGGAAAAAAGGTTCTTTTAAAAACTCGGCATACGCGGCATCAAAGTTCGGAGGAATAGGTCTCACACAGAGCCTTGCCCTCGAATTCGCAAAGGACAACATAAGGGTCAACGCCATATGCCCCGGTAACCTGCTGAATTCGCCGTTATGGGTTGACAGCCTTTTCAAACAGTATGCGCTGAACCAAGGGATAACCGAGCAGGAGGTTCGCCAGAAATATCTCGACCAGGTTCCCATGGGAAGAAGCTGCGAATACGAGGATGTCGCAAATGTTATGGTTTTCCTTGCATCGGAGGAAAGCAGCTATATGACGGGGCAGGCTGTTAATGTCACCGGCGGCCAGCAAATGTCCTGACGGGCTGATTTCAATTCACCGCCATACATACAAATAACTCAACCGCCGGAATTGATGTTCTTCATCCGGCGGTTTTCGTTCAGTATGTATGGCTTACTGCGTTTTCATCGGTTTACCACTCGCTTGCGGATACATTATTCACTGCGCCCGATGGCAGCCTCCATAGCCTCGCCTGAAGCGAAATTCCTTTTATAAGGAGCGGGACTTGCTTCCTTGGCCAAAATCAATGAATCGGGTCCTCGAATGCGGGAATTACAGTTTAAGTGTAATAGACAGGTCGGATTCATTGCCGTAATGATATTCGTGGACGGTCGGGTGCTCATGGTCGGTTGAACGGCCGGGAAGAGTCAGTTCGCCGGCATATCCGTCTACGTATGGCAATCTCTCAGCGTGAATTTTGATGTTACAATTGTTAATTTCCATAATTCTATATGAGGTGGTTCCAAGGACAGTGCTTGCTGTTTCTATTTGATAAGTGCTGCCCAAGGGTACAATGCTGTTTATGTGCTGGTGTCCGCAAAAATACGCGGCAACCCCGTAATCGGGATTACCGAGCATACCGGCCAAAGGTGTAATGGTTTCATCAATTCTAAAATAATCCCAGTCTTTGCAGAATCCATCCGTACGGCTTTGGACCAGTGGATAATGACCGAAGACAAATTTAGGCCCGGGCTTTTCAAGCTGTCTTTTCAGCCAATCCAGCTGCCCGTCGGGATCTCCGTTTCTTACTGCGAATCCTATATACAGCACCCCGTCGAATGTCCTGGAAAACCGCACGCCTGATTCGCCGAATACCCTGTAATGATTTGTTTTCTCAATCGGAACATACTCATATACTTCAACCCCGGGGTATCTGTCCTCCATGCCCTTTGTAGCGCACATATCGTGATTGCCAGGCACTGGAATATATGGTTTGCCCAATGCATCAAGCTTTTTTTTCACAAACTCGAGCTCGGATATGCAGGCGCTGCCCTTTACCGTCAGGTCGCCGCACAGGGCGACCAGGTCGTATCCGCGGGATGCGGTTTCCAGCCATTGCCAGAATTGTCCAAGGACAGCCTCCGATGCAGGGTAATGCAGATGGGCTTTGCCATTGTCATAATGGGAATCGGCCAATATCAATACATTCATATCATACATTATATAGAAAATGAGTGTTTCCGGGAAATGAAACTATTTATATGTTAATATTTACACAAGAAGCCGGGAGACCCCGGAAAACCCCTGGTACTTTACGAATATATATAGTAGGAAAGGTTTTTCGCTGATGAACAATGAAACGGAGAACCCTGTGGAATTTGAAAATTTGAATGAACGGGTGCTTTTTGCAAAAGAAAGTCCGCAAGAGATGAATGACCTGATAGGCGAGTATATTCCTTTTATAAGAAATGCTGCAATCAGGGTGATACCGCCGGTTGAATACGACTCATACAGCAGTACCGCAATGGAGGCCTTCGCAGAGGCGGTATTGAAATACAGGATGAACGAAGGGAATTTCCTGGGGTTTGCTTCATTGGTTATTTCAAACCGGATAAAGGATCAGATTAGGAAGGAATACCGGCCGAGGGAGATACCGGAGGAAGAAGTGGAAACGGCACATATTTCCTTCGATGAGGCGGACAGAAGCGTGGAAGTAGGCATGTTCAGGGCGGAGCTGGCGGAATACGGAATTACTCTTAATGAATTATTGAAAAACAGCCCCAGGCATAAAAGCACAAGACAAAAGGCAAACATGGCCGCCGAAGCCCTGGCAAGTGACGGCAAGTTGTTCGGATTGCTTAGGAAAACAGGCAGAATCCCGGTTATTAAGCTAGGAGAGATTTCAGGCATAGCATGCAAACTGATTGAGCATAGAAGGAAATATATAATAGCAAGGGCATTACTGAAACAGGACAAATATTCATATTTGAAGGAATATGTTAAATGAGGTGGAATGGAATGAAAGGCATAATAATTGAAAAAGGTTCCGGCAAATCCATTGTTATGGATCGAAGCGGACGATTTATAAAAGCAAGGACCATGAAGGGCTGGCGTGAAGGCGACGAAGTGAACTTCACTCCTGATTCGGCAAGGACCGCGGGCGTATTGTCATTGGCGGCGGCTTTCGTAATTACAGCGGCGCTTGGTCTGTTCGGAGCTTTTGCGCTCAATTCATATACAGTAAATCTGGATGTAAATCCATCGATATCAATTGAAGCAAATGCATTCAATGTCGTCCGGGAAATAACAGCAATGAACGATGACGCCGAGCAAGTAGGCGATTTGTCGGCATTGATAGGCATGAAGGTCGGACGGGCCGTCAACGAGGCCATATTGATTCTGTTGGAGGAAGGATATCTTCAGGCCGACGGAACAGTGGTGCTTTCAATAGAGGGAAGCAACAACAAGGTCAGGACAGTGGTGAGGGAAGTTTCGGATGCGATTGAAAACGCATTTGTCGAAAGTCAGGATGGAAGTGAAACCGGGGATCCCGATACCGGGGGAGTCAGGATCTATGTGGGAAGAATAACAGAGGAGATGGCTGCCGCCGCAGAGGAGCTCGGAGTTCCCTACGGCAGGGTGGTTCTTGCTGCGAAGGCTGTTGAAGAAGGCGCTGAAATGGATTATGAGATGGTGTCTTTGCTAAGCATACAGGAAATCCAAAGGATAAGAAATATTTCAAAGACAATAGACAAAGCCGCGGACATACTTGAAGGAACGTCAAAATCCAGCAAGGAAGACGGAAAGGCAAAAATAAAGCAGGTTGAGGCAATGTCCGACAAAATTCTGGATGAGGCGAG
>JAFGQE010000082.1 GCA_016935835.1 Clostridia bacterium
AGAAAGTTATCCCTGGGATAATTTATCGAAAAACAGAAAGTTATCCCTGGGATAATTTATCGAAAAGCAGAAAGTTATCCCTGGGATAACTTTCTGTTTTCTGGGATAACTTTCTGTTTCGGTTCATTGCCTTTATGTATTATATGGGAGAGGTCAGTCCATCAGGCCGGCTTCCTTGTAGTACTTTTCGGCCCCGGGATGGAAGGGTATCCTCATACCCTCCAGCAGTGATTCGGTGGATATCGCCTTTATCGCCGAGTGGACCGTCTGCAGGTAGTCGATGTTCTCGGCGAGCGATTTCGCCATCTTGTACGCGGTCGCGTCGTCAACGGAAGATGAAGCCCCGAGCATCGTATAGGTCGCGCAGGTGGTCAAGTCCTCCTGCATGAAATTGTAAGCATCCTTGCTGATGTCAATCATGGTGTAGCCGTACTTATCACACATTGCGGCAAGTATATCCTCATTGAATGAGACCATGTGGACCTTGTTGTTCGTGCCTATCTGCACTATCTCGTTGCTCGGCGCGGATGTCGTGACAAGGCATGCGTTGAGCGCCCCGCTCTGGAACATCTCCACTATGTCACCGAAGCCCTTCGTATCGACAGAGCATCCCCAGGCCTCGACGTCGACGATAGTGAGCCCGTAGCCCTCAAGTATTCTCTCGAACTGGAAATATGAGCCGCTTCCCGGCGCCCCTATCGAGATATTGAGTTTCACCTTGTTCTCAATGAACTCGTCGAATGTCTTCAGGTTGATGTCGTCGGTGACAATGAACTGGGCCATTGACGGGTACATGACGGCGATGCCCCTGAGCGCCTCATGCTTTTCCAGAAACTGGCCAGTGCCATTGTAGGCCTCGAAGGACGTGTTCGTGTGGGTTATGCCGAATTCGACCTCGTTCTTGCCCAGCCTTATGGCATTGGCTGTGGACGTCCCGGGCATCAGCTGGACCACCGAGCCCTCGAAGGACCTGTTCAGGGCCTCCGCGATTCCTGTCCCGATGATATACCAAAGCCCCTGCGAACTGCCCTGCAACATCGATACGGTGACCGGTGAATTGTCCTCCGCCCCAATGGCAGGCGCCTTTTCCGAATCGCCGCATCCCGTCGCCAGAAGCAACGACATGCATGCGAGCACACACACCATGATTTTAATCTTTTTCATTTGCCAATTCCCCTTTTCCAATATAAGTCGATAATAGATAAAACACCGATATTGCCAGTATGATGACGCCTGCGATCATCGCCGGCACCGCCCTGCCGATGACAAGCATGATTCCCGCCGACACCAGCAGTATCCTGACGGGCAGATGAGCCTTTCTGCCGAAGAACCACCCCTCCAGGCCCATGGCGACGAACCCGGTGCCCGCCAATGCCGCAAGGACAGCCAGGATTATCTCATGCGCCCTGCCGTACATCAGGATCGCCGGGCTGTAGATGAACGCAAACGGCAGGATGTACGCCACCAGCCCCACCTTCATCGACTTGAACCCGACCCTCATGGGCGGCACCTCCGCTATGGCTGCGGCCGCAAAGGATGTTATCGCGACCGGCGGCGTTATGGTCGCCATGGCGGCGTAATAAAGTATGAACATATGGACGCCGAGAGGCTCGAATCCCAGTCCGATCAGTACAGGCGCCCCGAGCACGGCGGCAATAAGGTAGGATGACGATATGTTCATCGCAAGCCCCAGCACCAGGGTCAGGATCATCAGTACGAAAAGCGTCAGCGGAACCGATATGTTCGCGATCTTCATAAGATAAGTGGTGAATTTCGATGTCAGGCCGGTAATGTCTATCACGCCGACCAGTATCCCGCAGGTCGCAAGCGTCGATACAACCATTATCCCGCGGTCTATGGATGTCCTCATCGATTCGACGGCCATTCCCAGGTTGACTTTCCTGGGTTTGCCGAACAGCCCGAGTATCAGCATGACTGCGATGGTCTCAAGTCCGACCCTCGCGACTATGCCCCCGGTGACCAGCCGGGTGATCAGGTATGCCAGGGGTATGAAGAAGTTGTAGCCCCTTAGCAGGAGCCTCCCGAATTTCTCCGGCGTGCGCTCCATAATCCCGTTTATATTCCTTCTCCTGGCCCTGAAATCCACCGCGAAATAAAGTGCGGCGAAATATATGAGGGCGGGGATGAACGCCCTTCTTATAAGCTCTCCATACTGGATTCCGACAACCTCGGACATAAGGAACGCCACGGCGCCCATTATCGGCGGCATCAGTATCCCTCCCGCGGACGCGCAGCTTTCTATACAGGCCGCGTATTCGCCGTCGTACCCGCCTTTCTTCATTGCCGGTATCGTCATCGCACCCGTGGTCGTGACATTGGCCAGGGCTCCCCCCGAAACCATTCCAAACATCGCGGATGCGGTTATCGCTATCTTTGCGACCCCGCCCTTGCTCCTGCCGGCTATTTTATTCACGAAATCAAAGAGAAAATCACCTGCGCCGGTGTTCTTGAATACGACGCCGAACATAATGAATACCATTATGCTTCCGGTTGCGATTCCCATCGTGCTTCCCCACACCCCATAACCGGAGAGGAACATACCCTCGATTATGTATGTCAGCGAAAATCCCGGGTGGCCGAACTTGCCTGGTATCAATTTTCCAAAGACCAGATAGGCCAGCGCGACGGCGCTTATGCCGGGCAGCCAGGGCCCTATTATTCGCCTGGTTCCCTCCAGCAGAAGACCCAGCGTCAGTATTCCAAATATGTAATCGCCGGGCATCAATGCGTCCACAAACGCTATCCTGTTTATTATCCTGCCGATGTTGAGGGCCATGTACAGGCTGACGCCGAGCGCGGAAATGGCGAGGATCCAGTCGTAGAACGGCACACGCTTAAGCGATTTGGTTCCCGGGGATGTATAGCTGATGAAGATGACGGCGTAGAACAATCCGAACGCCAGGCTTCTGTGGAGTATCGGCTCGGGATAGTACAGGACCGCGAAAATAAGATAGAGGGCGGCGCCGGTCGAAAGGACGTTCCTTATTGCGAGCGGGGACGAAGACAGCCTGCGCTTCTCACCCTGCCCTGTAAGATATTTGATGAATTTCGTTCTTTTGTTTGACAAAACCGCCCGCCTTCATTGCCCCGTTTTTATCCGTCTTTATATCCCGGCATTTTCCCTGCCCGTATTGGCCGTCCGGCATTCCCCTTGTCCGACATTCTATCATTTTTATTCAAGCTCAGGAATATGGTTTGCGCCCGATGAATATTTTTTTTAATATCCCGGCTGTCTTTCCCATGGGTTTTCTGCCGGCGCCGTTTTTCCCTTTTACGGGAACAATAGGTTTTCCCGAAATGTCCGACGCAAAATACCCGGATTCGGATTCAAGCTTTTCAAACAACGTCTTCCTTTGGACCTTGTTATTCGGCCCTAAGGGTATTTTGGGCACGACATATAGCCTTGATGGCATCTTGAACGCCGGGATGCTGCCGTTGAGCAGGCTGCGCAACTTGAATACATCCATATCCATTCCTTTTTCCAGCACTATGGCCGCCCCGGCCTCCTCCGAGCCGATTTCATTCGGATACGGAAAAACCACCGCCTCCCTGATGCCGCTTATCCCGGTTATCGCCTTTTCGACCTCGTAAGGGGATATCTTTTCGCCCCCCCTGTTTATCATCTCCTTGATCCTGCCCGTTATGAAGATGTATCCGTCCCCGTCGATATATCCGGTGTCCCCGGTCCTGAACCAGCCGTCAATGAAATATTCATTATTGTCGATCTCCGGGTTTTCATAACCCTTGAAAACCGTTTCCCCCCTGACAAGTATCTCGCCGTCGAGTATCTTTATCTCCGTTCCCATGCTTACGCCCGCGGAACCCTTCCTGTAACCGCACGGCGCCTTGTACATGGTTGCTATCGTCTTGGTCTCCGTCATCCCGTAATTCTCCACAACCGTCGTGCGGAGAAGCCTTTCAATCCTGTTCTTCAGCCCGTCCGTCAACGGGGCTCCCTGCGCACGCACCAGGCGAAGCCTCCCGGCTTTTATCTTCAATTTCCTGTCTTCCATATATGAGGCCAGGGATTCAATGACTGATGGAGGCGCATCGAACATAGTGACCGGGTGCGCATCCATCATTTCGATGAAATTCCTGTGGTTGAATCCATTCGCTATTATTATCGCGGCGCCCGAATACAAAGCGTACAGGATGTTGTTTACCGCTATGTTCCTGTTGGTCCTGTTCATTTCCAGCATTGTGTCGGCATCCGTAATGTCATGATATTTTGTGTGCCTTGCGACCAGATGGATTATCGCGCCATAATCCAGCGGAACGACCTTTGGCATGTCGGTTGTCCCCGATGTCGTGCTGATCATTATTTGGTCCGGCGTCTTGGGCCCCATGCCACCTGGCCCACCTATGGGCGGAGATGCGAGCGTAAAGCTGTAATTCCAATCGCCGAATATCATTTGGGATTTGAATTCGATTATGCCGATTCCAAGCCCCATGGCAGTCATGCAGGCAGGATCGCTCCTGTCATCAGTAATTATGTAATCGTGGCGGAGGAACGACATGAGGAACTTCACTCGTTCCAACGGAAGGCTTGTATCAATCGCCGCCAGCACCGCATTTTCCATCACCGGAAGCTGGAGCATGGCCATGTGGATGCCGCTCTGGGTGACAAAGGCCATCCTTTGATATGGCGTGACCCCGATATCCGATAAAAAAGCCCTCAGCGAGTCATATGCCCGCAGCACATCGCAAAAACCGGCCCTGTTGCCGTCAATGTCAGTTATCGCGGTTTTTTCGGGCCTGCCTGCCGCAAGCTCCTCCAGCCTCGTATGAAAAAAGTCCCCTATTGCATTTCTTTTATCCATAAAAACCCCAACTGAAAATCCCTTTATTATTAAATCATTAAACGAACCGCCTGTCCATATTCAACGGGAAAAACAACCGGTTGACATAAAAATATACCGGGGGAACAGAATGTCCCGGGCATTATTATGAAATTTTTTCATCATGCTAATTATTGGACAGGAGTCTCTTGTGCAGTCTGTCAATCCCGATCGCGCCGGCGGGGGCCGTCATCAATATCGAAATCACTGCCACGGCAAGTATGAGTTCACCCGCGGGCACACCCATGGCCAGGGGCACCGCACCGATTGCCGCCTGCACGGTTGCGCCAGGTAGGTAAGAAACTGCGCAAAAGGCTTTCTCACCCGCTCCAAGCTGTGTTTTTATAAGGCTGGCGAAGACACCTGTTGTCCTCGCGATGCTCGTTGCACATATCAGCAGCACCGCCATCACGCCGGCATCGGCCACATGCCCCATGTCAACCGCCGCTCCCACAAGTACGAACAGCAGCATCTCCGCCCCGACCCATATCTTGGAAAATTTGCCGACCAGGCGCTTGGCGAGAACCTCATAGTTATTCCTGATGGTGCCGCCCAGCGCCATGATACCCAGCAATCCCGATACAAGGACCACAGGCCTTGCGAAATCCTCCAATAGAATCAAAAGGAATGAAACGCTGAGTATGACAAGCACTTTTATTGTGTCCCTTATGTGGAACTTCCTGAATACAAGGATAAGGGCAAGGCCGCACAGCACCCCGGCCGCAAACCCTGTCAGAATTGAAACCGGAATCTGCAGCAGCGCCGCGCCGCTTGAGCCCGGATGGCCCCACATCCCCAGGAAAATCGTGAAAAGTATTATCACATATATGTTTCCGATGGTCGCACCGGCCATGATCATTTGCGGGATGCTGTTGTTTTTACCGTAGCCCGCCTCCATGAGCCTCAGCATCGCCGGCACCACTATGGCGGGTGATACTGCCGCAATCACACTGCCCATCATCGCTGCCTCCAGGTATGTGATGCCAAACAACATAGGACCCAGCAGCGTCGTCAGGCCTATCTCGAGAGTCGCCGGTATAAAGCAAAGCAGAAAAGCCGGCCTGCCGACTTTCACAAGGTCCTTCAGGTCTATTGAAAGCCCTGCGCGAACGAGTATTATTACAAGAGCTATTTCACGGAGCTCCGCTGAAATACCCAGTATGTCCTTTGATATCAGGTCAAGCGCGTGGGGGCCAAGGATTATGCCTGTAAGAATCATGCCGAGAAGACCCGGGATTTTCATTTTTCCGAATATTCCGCTTATTAGAAAACCCAGGAGCATTATAAGCGCGATGCTGAACAGCATGGGAATCCTCTTTCCCGGAACCAAAAAGCCGATGGTCCCGCAATCAAATAATCACAGAAGTCATCAGCTCGAAAGCGGTTCTGGCGAGGCCTACGGGAGAACTTCATTCCCTTGATTCGCAGGATAGCACAAAGCCGGCGAAACGGCAATAACATCAAAATAAAATTCCAAGGATTAATTGCACAGGGCATTTTTTCCGGTAATTTTTTCCGGGCATTTCATCAGCCATTATATAAGTGCGTTTACTTTCAGGTACCTTTCCGGGTGCGCCGACTGTTCCGCCACAATTGCAGGGATGCCGTCCATTGAAATCACCTTGCTCAGAATCGCAGGGGCATCCACTTTGCCGCTAGAGAGCAGCATCAGCGCTTCCTCGAATTCACCGGCGCTTGTCCTTGAGCCATATATATCGATTTCCTTTTTCGTAATCATGCCCGTCGGAAGGGATGTCTCTTCCCTGGGCCATCCGGTCAATGCTATTCTTCCTGCGTATGAAACCATGTCGAGGGCTGCCCTTATCGCGCCGCCGGCTCCTGAAGCCTCCACCACCACCTCGGCCATGCGGCCGTTTGTAATATCGGATATTATCTTCATAGGATCGTTTGCCAGGGGATTTATCGCAAACGGGATGCCGTTTTCCTTGGCGAACTCCAGCCGTTCCTCCACCAGGTCCGTAATGATTGGTATCGCACCGTAAGCCTTTGCACACATGGCGGTAAGAACCCCGATGGCGCCGGCGCCGTTTATTACAACATGCTCCCCGGCCTTGAGCCTGGTCCTGTGTATCGCATGGAGCGCTATCGTCAGCGGCTCGGCAAGCGGGATATGCTCCCATTCGATTCCGTCAGGCACCGGAATCAGCATATTCTGCGGATACAGCATATACCCGCGCATTCCGCCGTCCACATGCACTCCTATTACCCTCAGCGTCTCGCAGCAATTGGTTCTGCCAAGCGAGCACGGGTAACATTTTCCACAGTAGAGATATGGGTCGAGGATGACCCTGCCGCCTTCCTTCAGCCCTTTCGGATTATCGCCGATTCTGATGATTTCCCCTGCTATCTCATGCCCGATTATCCTTGGATAAGTTACCAGCGGGTTTGTCCCGCGGTAGGCCGCTATGTCGGATCCGCAGATGCCGGCGGCACGGACCTTTATCAATGCCATGCCCGCTTCATATATGGGCTCAGCCATATCCCTGATGCCGATTGAACCCGGCGCTTCCAGAAAAACTGCTTTCATTTATCCCTCCGTGGCCGCGTTTATCCTGTCCCCGCCCCCGGGTTCAGAGGATTTTCCTGCCGCCCAGCTTATACGAGGCGACGTCCAGCTTGTATATAATATCAATTCCGTACGGACACAAGGGCATGCACTTGCCGCATCCCGTGCACCTGTCCGCATTGTTCACGATCATTTCATACCCTTGTTTCGCCATTTCCCTGTTGCCGAACCAGAACCTGAGCCTTTGCCTCAGCGCATAGTCCGCCGCGTCCCTGACGATGCCGTCGTGCATCTGGCGGTCGTAATAGCCCTCGAGCCTGAATATATCCTGGATCGGTATCCCCTCCGGGCAGACCATGCACCTGCCGCACTGCCTGCATACGTAATTCCCCAATTCCGGAGCCGTTTCGAACAGTTCCTCTTCCTCTTCGGCCGTCATCGGAACAAAGCTCTCCGCATATCCGATGTCCTTCTCCAGCATTTCGCGGTTGTTCATTCCCGAAACCACCAAGGGAACATCCCTGCAAAACGCATACCGGAACGCCTTTTCCGCCGACTTCCAAAGATAGCCGTCGGCAATGGGTTTCATTAGGATCACCGCCGCCCCTTTGCTTTTCGCAAGGGGAACAAGAACCTCCTCTATTTCAGGAAAATTGAATCTGTCATAGTAATTGATTGTCGTCATGACCGCATCGAAAGGATATCTTTCAAGGGCATTTATCAAAACATCCGGCTGGCCGTGCATGGATATTCCGATGAAACGTATCTTTCCATCCTTTCGCGCCGCCTCGGCCGCCCCGATTGCTCCGCCGGGGGCAAGGATCGCGTCAAGTTCCCCGATGGTTCCCACGCCGTGCATGATGAACAGGTCGACATGGTCCGTCCTAAGATTCGCCAGGCTTCTGTCAAGGGAATCGGCGCAGCCTTTTGCGGTCCTCTCCCCTGTCTTTGTGGCAAGTATGAATTCATCCCGCCTGTGGGATACCGCCATGCCTATCTTAATCTCCGACTCGCCGTTTCCATAGCTTGCGGCCGTCTCGATATAATTTCCGCCCGCATCCAGATATCTGTTCAAAAGATATGAGGCCTCGGCCACGGGAATCTCAAGCAGATGAAATCCGCCGAATCCCAGTATGGAAGTCCTCATTCCCGTCGAACCAAAATCGCGTCGTTCCATAAACATTCCTCCCGTACATGCTCATGCATGCATATTTGTACAAGTCAATTGTACCTTAACGGGAAATCCAAAGCCAATGTAAGAAATATGCACAAAATGCCCCGGGCACTTAATTGTTTTACTCTACATATACATAGGATGCATAAATTATGTAAAGCGAGTTGCGGGCCGCGACGAGCATTCGTCCGTCCTCGGTCCGGTTCCCGAGGCCCGAGAAAAGCTCAAGTGTTTCAGTGGCGTTCCCGACGCTGCCGTATGCCGGCACTTCGAATACCACCGCGGCGGTATACAAGCCCGTGTCCCAGCCGGCGCTTGATACATCGGATTTTATTCCGGCGGCATTGCCCCAGCCGTTGTAATACACGCCGAGTCCTGACTCTGTGGATGTGCCTTCGCCGTCCTGGCTGTTCACTTTCCTGCTGGTGTAGGTTAATGTGAGCAGCTGCCCGGGCGTCAGGGTTTCAGGCAAATCAGACCAGGTAATCGAATGGGTCGTCGTCACAGCTTCCCTGTTCGGGTATGATGTCGTAATCGTCATGTCATAGGATGTCTTTGTAATACCTGCGACCGACCGCGTCGTAATTCTCGAATCGCTGCTGTCGACGGTAGTCGTGTCGAATGATTCGGTTTTTGGGAAAGTATAGTCGACGCGCTTCCAGTATCCGCCCTGTCCATCCCTTACTACGAACGTCCCCGATATGGTAACACTGGGATCCTGAACGAAAACACCTGAAATTACATATGTTCCGGGAATTTCCGGAGCCATGGTGATGGGTTCGCCGGATTTATCTTTGTAGATAATATCCTTTCCGGTTGCCTTGACAAGCGCCTCCCTTGTGGCGTCATCGGCCGGCTCCGCAGACCACTTGTAATAATTCACAGACTCGTATGAAGTTGCATATGGCGACCCGGACTCTATAACCACTTTCATATAGTCGCCCGGAAGATAGGAATCCTTGTCGAAGGCAAGCCACCGGCCCTTTGCCTCCGCGGTTGGTTCCGGCTCTTCAGATTCGACGGGGTCCGCCTCCAATCCGGAGACATCGACCACCACGGTGCCGAATGCCTTCGACACCGTCATCGCACTGTCTTCATAACCTGTGACACGCACCAGGAAGCGCCCCGTGGTTTTGTACGAATGACGTATACCAAGCATCCCGCTCCCCGAGGAAACAGTCCCGTCCCCCGCTTCCCATTTATAGTATAGGTCCGGGGAACCTTTCGCAGTGAATTTCACCTCTTCGTCGATTTTGGGTGTCCTGGGCTCATATGCAATGGAAAGCGCCTCGGTTTCGCTGACTTTTATAATTCCTTTTGTAATAACGATACCCGTGTCCGCGTCCGAAACCTTGACTACGATATTGCGTATGTTCCCTTCCTCAAATTCATATGCAAGCCTGTCCTTTATCCTTCCGTTCTTGTTCACCAGCTCTTCGCTTCTCAGCAAGGTTCCGTCGTCCAGTTCCCAGTTTATCTTCAGATCCGTTATGGAACCGGGTATGTTTTCTGCCGTTGCGTCGAACTTATATAGTTTGAAGGGTTCGACGACATCCATTTTGCCGGGTTTTAGTTTCAGCGATATGTCGCTTACCCTGATGTTTACCTCAGCGCCCTTTCCGCTTCCGTACGCGGTTACGAACATTATTTCATTCATGTCCTCCGTAAAGTGCACGGGAATGTATTTTGCGCTTCCTCCAAGGGTGCCTTCGGGCGCCTTTCCTCCGGCAACCCTGTTGTAGGAGACCGCCTTTTTATCAAATCCATCGACCTTGAATATATCCACCCAGGCCCCTCCGGGCATGTCTCCCACTACTTCGACCAGCAAAGTCTTGCCCCCGTCGGGATTGTAGGTCCTCGGCTGTGTCCAAAATGCCGCCATCGACCAGTCCCTTGCGATCGTCAGCTTTGTTTCGAGGACTTTTTTAAGGCCGAACGACCTGCCCTTTATGCCGATGTCAAAGATTCCGAATCCGGGTCTTTCGCTGTTTGTAAGCACATCCTGCCAGAAAAGCCTGTAAGCTGTCGTGTTGGACATGCCCGTCGCGGATGCGACATAGTTGTCGAACGCATCGCCCAATGACGGCCTGCCTGCTGTCACCGCATTCCACATCGCACCGAAGTCCGCGCCCTTGCCGGTCAGATACTTTATATAGCTGGCCATTCCGTACTCATGTCCGCCTCCCCTGTTCTCGAAGAACTCAAGGTTCTTGTCAATGCGGGAATAGGTGTGCATGTTATTAATACCGATGCCGGTTCCGACATAATAGCTCGCGTATTCAGCGGTCGCCTCCATCATCCAGCGGTAGTCGGACATATTGAGCACGTTCAGCCCATGGTTCTGGAAGGCATGGAATAGTTCATGCGCGGCGGTTGCCTGCATGTCATCCGCATCCTTGTATTTCGCCGGCAGCTTTATCTGCCCGGTCGCCCAGCCGTATTCCGCTCCGTATTTATTATATGATGAGGAAAGTTTTACAATCAGCCTTGTGTCGACTGTCTCCGTCGATTCCCTGAACCAGCTTGAGGGATTGAGCGTGGCTGCAACATATTTGAATTCCGTCAGTAAATACAGCGGCGACTTATCCTTTCCAAGCGTATTCACATATTCCGTATAGGCATTGTCAAGGGCGGATCCGATTTCCACGGCCATGTCCCCGGCTTTTTTTATTGCGTCCTGTCCCGGGACCTCGGCATTGTCCTTCCTGTTGTATGCTATGATGAAACGGCCGGTCTCGTATACCGAATATGCCTGTTTGAGGGCGAGAAGCCTCCAGTTCGTCAGATGGCTGGTATAAACCCTGGCTACTCCGTTTTCTTTATCAACATGGGTGGGTGCCTCCGTCCATTCCTGCCTGTCTTCATCCCAGTAAGCAGCCCTGATATATTGGCTGTCCTCAATCTTTTCATCGATTTCAAATTCCAGGACGAGGAAATCATTGAATGTTTCCGTATTTCCTATCCTGACGCTGTAGACATCGGTCTCGGAATACATGTCATCCGGGAACAACGGCGCATTCTCTACTTTTGATATTACAAGCTTTGCATTTGAACCGATGACACCCGGCGGCAGTGTGACAACCAGACCCTCTGCTTCGATTTCCTGCACCGAATCCTTAGGAAAGACATCCTTTTCGACCAGAACCTCGTAACCTTCCTCAAGAAGCCTGAACTTGACCGACTTGGTTATTTCCTCATCCCTGACTATATGAATATCGCCTGATTCCGCACCCGCAGGAACCTTGACCTTGATTTCCCTGTTGCTCCAGAGCACGACCGAACCCTCGGTATCACCGAACATGACCCTGGCTTCCCCCGGAGAATCGCCGAACCGGCTTCCCTTAAGGGTTATTGTGGAACCCACGGAACCGCTTGACGGAACAGCCCTGTTGAGCCTTGCGCCGCAACCCGTAAATACAACCGCCATTATGATCAGTAAAAAAAACAGTACCGCTGCCCTTGATTTTTTCATGCCACTGCCCCCGTTTTATTGAAATATTATCAACCGCCTGTAAAAAGCCGGCAAATTCAATGCCCGCACTTGCTCATTATATCAAAAAAACACCCCGGGTGTTTTTTACCCGGGGTCTTTTTGTTTTTATTTGTTAGGCTTTACCTTGCGAGCCATCCGCCGTCGACGGCGAGGGTGTATCCGTTGACGTAGTCGGATGCCGGGGATGCCAGGAATACCACCGGTCCGGCCAGGTCTTCCGGCAGCCCCCATCGGTTGGCGGGTATTCTTCCGAGGATCGCCTCATTCCTGTTATCGTCAGCCCTTATCGCCGCGGTGTTGTTGGTGGCCATGTATCCGGGGGCTATGGCATTCACACATATGCCGTGCCTCGCCCATTCGTTAGCCATCAGCCTGGTTATCCCCATCACACCGCTTTTGCTGGCGGTATAAGACGGAACCCTGATTCCACCCTGGAATGAGAGCATTGACGCTATGTTGATTATCTTGCCTCCGCCCCCCTGTTTCAGGAACTGCCTTGCAGCCGCCTGCGCGAAGAAAAACACGGTCTTTACATTGATGTTCATGACATCGTCCCAGTCCTTTTCAGTGAACGAAATCGCATCCTCCCGCCTTATTATCCCTGCATTGTTGACCAGTATGTCGAGCTTTCCGAATTCCCCGATTGTTTTTTCCATAATGTCCTCAATCGGTTCTATTGTCATTAGGTTGGCCTTTATATAAAGGAACCTGCCTCCCAGACCCCTGATCATTTGCGCCGTTTCATCCGCTCCGTCAACATAATCCACCCCTGCCACCGAAGCCCCGGCTTCGGCCAGGCCAACGCTCATTCCCTGCCCGAGGCCGGTTGAGCATCCGGTTACTATCGCGACCTTTCCGGTCAGATCAAATCTTCCCAAATTCATTTTTCTCTCCTGTTTGAAATTACTTCAGTTCTTCCATCGGAACACCGTCCATGTCGGTGAATTCCTTGTTCTCGCCCACCATCCCCCATATGAATGAATATGAGGTCGTCCCGACCCCCGAATGCAGCGACCAGCTCGGCGATATGACCGCCTGTTCATTCCTGACTATGATGTGCCTGGTTTCATCGGGTTTTCCCATGTAATGGAAAACCACATCGTCGTCGGGGACATCGAAATACAGATATACTTCCATTCTCCGCTCATGCGTATGGCAGGGCATCGTATTCCAGACACTTCCTTTTTCGAGGATGGTCATTCCCATGACCAGCTGGCATGTCTCCAGGACCGCCGGATGCAAATACTGGTTGATTGTCCGTACATTTAGTTTTTCCGCCTCCCCCAGATGGACTTTCTTCGCCGTGTCTATGTCTATTAGCTTATTCGGATAGGCCGCATGGGCCGGGGCGCTGTTGCAATAGAACTTTGCGGGCCGCCCGGCGTCGGCGCTGCGGAATATGACTTCCTTCGTCCCCATTCCAATATATAGGGCGTCACTGCGGGAAAGCCTGTATTCTTTTCCGTCAACATCGACAAACCCGTCTTCTCCTATGTTTATTATCCCAAGCTCCCTGCGCTCGAGGAAATGGTGCGTCCCTAGATTCCGGAACACATCCAGGCCCTCATCCAGCGGTATGCCTGATCCTGCAGGGCAAACCCCGGCAACTATAATCCGGTCTATATGGCTGTATACCCTCTTGATGCAGCCCGCTGCAAATAAACCTTCGATGAGAAATTCCGAGCGGAGCCTCTCCGTCGTATAGTGCTTCGCATCCTCCGAGTGTGGTGATTGTCTGATTTCCATTTTCTTCTCCTTATTGTTTTTATTGAGCATATTGCCTTGCGCTTGCAAGCATCTTCTTGTAATCGCACGGCGTCAGCCCGGTATAGGCTCTGAATACCTTGGTAAAGTACTTGCTGTCGTTGTAACCGACCTGCGTGCTGATTTTTGAGTTCTGGTAATCGGTCGACTGCAGGAGATGCTTGGCTTTTTCAATCCTTATTTTCCTGACATACTCGACGAATGATTCTCCGAACGTCTGCTTGAACACCTGGCTGAAATAACATGGCGCGAGATTGACCCTGTTGGCCACTTCGTCCCTGGATATGTCCCTGTTGTAATTCTCCTTGATATACCTGACCGCGGACAGCAACAGCATGGATACGTTTCCGGTGCATGTCATGTCGCCTACCAGCCGCGCTATTCCCGCCATGCTTTTTTCGAACCACTCTTTTAATTGCGCGGTCGAGCCCGCAGACATAAGCGCCCGGTGTTCCTTGTCGTCGAGGGGAAGCATGGGAAGCTTCAGTCTGTGTTTTTCAAGGCGCGCGGACAATGAAATCATAAGCTCCAGTATCATGCTCTTCGAGGACATCAGTGCCTGGCCGTCAATCAGATGGCAGATGGCGTCAATGTACCTTCTGATCCCGATGCCGTCCGATTCCATCGCATTCCTGCAAAAATCAGCCGCCCATTCATCCAAAAAAGCACTGAAAACTTTATTGTTCTTTATTTTTTCTTTTTCAATCTCGAGACGGACTTCCATTTTAAGCCGGCGGTAATTCTCATAAGCCTTGTTGAGGACCGAGACCATCTCTTCCCGGTCGTAGAAATTCGAGGCGTACTGCGACACGCCGTTGCGCATTATATCCAGCAGGAAATTGAAATCCCTGCAGTTCCCATAACCGACGACTATGGTGAAAAGGTGGTTGTCCTTGATGGACTTCGAGAATGCCACGGCCGGATCCCCGCAGGAATCAATTCTGGTCAGCACTATGTCTATTTCATGTTTTTGAAGGCGTACGGAGGCATCCTCTGTTCCCGGGCTGAGGATGATATGATCGGAGCTGACAAAGGATGCCTTGATTGCTTCCAAAAGCCAACCCCTGCTTGTGCTGTTTTCATCAACTATCATTATCCGGCACATTGATTGTTCCCCTTATTATCCCACGGCTATACCTTATCAATAAATAAAAGTAATTAATAGGCAATATTTATTATTTTCCTTGCATAAGTTGTGTTATAATCGAAATGTATTTTTTAAAACCCATCTTCGGAAAGGATTTCCAATGGGAACAAGCTTTGAAAGCAAGGAATATTTCGACCATGACCTTGAACTGAGACATAAGTTCAACAATGACCCATGCTTTCCCGACTTTCATTTCCATGACAGTTTCGAGATATATTACAGTGTTAGCGGGGGATCGCAGTATCTCATCGAAGACAATATTTACGAACTTAATCCCGGAGACCTTTTCATAATCAACAATTACGAGATTCATAAGCCCCTGCGAAACAACAGGGAGAATTACGAACGGATTATCCTTGCCATCAACCCCGAGAAAATCAAGGAAATAAACCCCTCCCAGGCTCCGCTTCTGCTTAGCTGCTTCACATCGAGGAAACGGGGAGAGCACAATAAAATCCTTCTCTCGGATGAAGAGCGAAGCCAGTTCTTCGCACTCGTCAACAAGATCAAGCAACTGAAGCAGCATGAACTGGGATATGAGACTTTGCTTGAATTGTATTTCGTCGAATTCCTTGTATATGTGAACCGTTGGTACAGGACCAGCTTTTCGACCATGGAGCCGCAGTCCAATCACGGGCTCAATCCGATAATAAAAAGTATAATAGATTATCTCAACGATAATTTTACCAAGGAAGTATCATTGGACAAGCTTGCCGATGAGTTCCACCTGAGCAAATATTATATGTGCCAGCTTTTTAAAACCGTAACCGGCACCACGATACACAGATATGTCATATCAAGGCGGCTCGCCCGGTCGAAGATATTGCTCCATCAGGGCTACAGTGTAACGGATACAAGCGAAATGGCCGGGTTCCAGAATTACACGCATTTTATAAGGACATTCACGAGCCACTTCGGAGTCTCGCCGAAGCAGTTCAACAAATCAATCTGAAAATCTATGTTTCAAGCCTCAAAGAGGCTTCTGTGCGAATCAAGTATCCGCTTGCCGTGCTCCACGTCATCAGCCCTGCACATAAGCGTAAGGCCCGTCTTCACCGGGTTCCCGCCATCACCCGACATGAATGCCTTCCTGACATCATCATACTCCTGGGTATTGCCCCAGCCGACTATCGCCACTTTCTTTTCCTTCAGGCATGAATACTCGACGGCAAGGTCGTGCATCTCGGGATTCCCGAAATTCAGGCATCCGAGCTTTTCGCTGAAAATAACCTTGTTATGCCATTTCTTCGGTCCCCCGCAATAATGCAGCGAGCCTCCGCCCCTGTCCTCGAAGGCCTTGATTATCTTCATCCCGGGTATGCCCTCATACAGCATATACATTTCCGGCGACAGGTTGGCGGTTCCCGTGTCAGCCTTGATCAGCACCTGTCCGCCTATGCAGTAGCCATGTACGAAGACCGCATCCCCGCCAAAGGAATCGTTGAGATACGGCTCGATGAATTTTCTGTATGCAATATATGTATCGGCGATGACATCCACCATATGGCTTGCAAGGGCCGGATCGTCGAGCGGCAGCATGAACGCCTCGCTTCCGACAATCAGGTGCAGAATATCGTAAGGGCCTTGCAAATCCGGCTGGGTTATCCTTATCCACCTGGTGCATTGCGGGTATTCAATGAGCCTTTCCCGGTAATACATACAGGTTTCGGCCACAACTTTTCCAAGCGCCCGGTCAAGCTCCGGAACACCGTTTGAAAAAACCTTTTTCGCTTCCGAAAGGCTTATATGCGAGACCCATGGCATCTGGTCATTGAATATTGTTGATTTGCACCCGAAGAGGGAAGCTATAATCCCAATGCCATGATTGCTCCTTATCATCAGCGGACTGTCGTCCTTCATCCTGACGCTATTGTAGGAGCTGTGCGTGGTGCTCGAAAGAATCTCGTTGTACAGCATCTTTTCCGGATTATAATAAGCCTGTTCCAGGGGTATCGGCCTGAATCCATCCGGCGCAGTGCAAATTGTCAACGGTATTCTGTCGATCTCTTGGAATTTTATCGCTTCATACTGAAGTTTTTCGACTCTCTCCAGATGGGCGGAATCTATGTTTTTCTCCA
Organism: Clostridia bacterium; assembly: GCA_016935835.1. Taxonomy (GTDB): domain Bacteria; phylum Bacillota; class Clostridia; order DUPQ01; family DUPQ01; genus JAFGQE01. The sequence goes on from JAFGQE010000082.1 coordinate 17,043, forward strand.
TGAATTCGAGCAACCTGTCAAGTTCTGCGTAACGTTCCATCTATATCTCCCGGACGTTTGTCCGTATAAAATCCTTCCCTGAATATCCAGGGTAAACTCTTCCCGGGGCGTTTCGCCCTGGCCGCCTTCATATTCCCGGGTTATTTCATAATCAGCCCCGGAAGCCATGTCGATAATGCGGGTATGTATGTGACAAGGATCAAAACAAGCAGATTGCATATCATATATGGCGCCGCCCCTTTGAATATCTCCAAAATAGACAATTTGGAGACCTTGGAACATGCGTTAAGGCACATCCCGATAGGAGGTGTAACCAATCCTATGGCACAGCCTACGATCATTACCGCCCCAAACTGCAGTCCGCTCATGCCTATCGCCTTGACAATGGGCAGCAAAATCGGCGTTGTCAGGATTATTACGGGCGTCACGTCTATGAATGCTCCCAGAATTAGAATGATTCCGATTATTATCAACAAAAGCACATTGCTTGACACGTTCAGGCCAAGCAGGAATTCCGCGGTGATCCTCGGTATCTGCTCAACCCCCAGTATCCATGAGAAAATCATGCTGCATCCGATGACTATCATGACACTGCTCGAGGTCAGGACGGTTCTCTTGACCGCCGGGAAGACATCCTTCACCTTCAGTTCCCTGTAGACCAGGAATCCAAGAACCACCGCATACAAGACGGCGACACTCGCGGATTCGCTTGCGGTCGCCACCCCGAATGTCACTACAAGGATTATGACCAGCGGCATCAGCATTGCCAGCGCCCCATCCTTCGTCGTATGCAGAAAATGTTTCCTGTTGAACATCTCGTGCGGCGGGTGGAGTTTTTTCTTCCTTGAGATTATATATACCAGTATGACTTGCGTAACCCCGATCATGAGTCCCGGTATGAGTCCCGCCAGGAACAGGCTTCCCACTGATTCCGATGAAACCATCGCATACATGAGCATCGGCACGCTCGGCGGGATTATCATTCCCATCGTTGATGATGCAACGGTAATCCCGGCCGCTATTTTTTCCGAATACCCCCTGCGGACCATCTCCGGTATAAGCACGGATCCAAGCGCGGACGTATCGGCGACCGAGGATCCCGATATGCCTCCGAATATCATGCTTGCTATTACATTGACTTCGCCCAGGCCTCCACGGAAAGGCCTGACAAGATAAAGGCTGAAATCAATGATTCTTTTCGTTATGCCTCCCTTGTTCATGAACTCTCCCATCAGGATGAAGAGCGGCATCGCTATGATTACGAAACTGTTTGTTCCCGCCCATATCCTTTGGGGAACTATCAGGAGGAAATCCGGCGATACAATACCAAGGTACAGAAGGCTTGCCCCGCCGAGTGCAAAAGCCAGGGGAACGCCCATGAATGCCAGGATTACAAATGTGATCAATAAAAGAAATATGGACATCAGACGCCCTCCTTGATTACAGCCCGGCCCGCCTTGATTCTTCCTATCATCTTCCTGAGCGTATATACAGCCATGCTGCCGAATGATATCGGAAACATTATATATATGAACGTATATGGAATCGCCAGTCCCGGGGTGATGGAAGAACCTGTCTTTTGTATCCACCTGAAACTGATGAAAGCCAGAAGAGCCATAACAACCATGTTGATCACATCAATCACTATTCCAAGTATGCGGCCTGCTTTGGGATTGAGGTGTTCGCGCAAAAAGCTGATGTCGATATGCTCGTTCTCATGGACACAGAGAATCGATCCGAAATATGTAGTCGTGATAAACAATAATATTATCAATTCCTCGGTCCAATTGAAGGCAACGTTAAATACATATCGCAGAAACACGGTCAGGAGCACCAGGATTGTCATGGCCAGCATTACGATGATACACCAGAATTCAAGGGCCTTGTCTATGCCCGGCCAGATTTTTTTTATAAATGCCTTATCTTTTTCCATAAATTTCATATCCTTATTTCATTTTAAAAAAATAAGGGAGGCCTGAGCCTCCCTTTGCAGTAAACCAGTCTACCTTCCGAGGGCCTGGAGCACTTTGTTGAACAGGGCTTCATCAATGATTCCTTCATTTATGAATTTGTCGTATACGGTCTGGGCCGCATCGATGAACAACTGTCTCTCCGCTGCTGTCGGCGTGTAAATCTCGACCCCGCTTGCCTTGATGTTATTGAATGCGTTCAGGTTTCCTTCTCCCATCAGCTGGTCGCTGTAGATGACCATTTCATCGGCCGCATCCCTGACCGCCTTCTGCAGTTTGGAACTAAGCCCGTCGAGCCATTCCTTGTTTATATAGAACGGGTCGGGGTGCACCTGGTAATCCACGACCGTAAGGTACTTCTGGACTTCATAGAACTTCATGTCGTTGATGTTTACAAAAGGATTCTCCTGTCCGTCGGCAACGCCGGTCTTCAATGCCTGATAGGTTTCGGTATAGGGTATTGAAACGGCATTTGCTCCGAAGGCTTCCATTGAAGCAAGGATTGTGGCGACCCCGGGAGCCCTGATCTTGAGGCCTACCATGTCCGCGGGCGTTTTTATAGGCCTTATGTTGTTTGTAATCTGCCTGAAACCGCCTGCGTCGCCCGTTGCAATTATCTCAATTCCGACCGCGTTGGCCGTCGCCGCTATCTCTTTTCCTATAGGGCCTCGGGTTATCTGCTGGAAGGATTCCACGCTGTCGAAAAGGAACGGCATCATGTATATCGACAACTGATTGGTAACCAGGTCGAACATGCCGGCCCTTGCTCCCTGCAAGGTTCCGAGCTTGACGGCTTCAATCATTTCCTGCTCGGTGCCAAGCTGTGCCGACGGGAATATCTGGACA
>JAFGQE010000083.1 GCA_016935835.1 Clostridia bacterium
GAATATATCAGGAGAGGTATCATGGATAAGTCAACTTTATTGGATTTAAAGAAAAAAGCCGTTGCAATAAGAAAACATATAATAGAAGAGGTTTACAGCGCTTCAAGCGGACACCCCGGGGGATCTTTGTCGAGCACTGAAATTTTTACTTATTTGTTTTTAAAGGAAATGAATCTCAACCCCGATGAGCCAAGATGGAGCGGCAGGGACCGGTTCGTTCTATCAAAAGGGCACTGTGCCCCCGGCCTCTATGCCGCACTTGCCGAACGCGGTTTCTTCCCGGTGGGGGACCTGAAGGGATTCAGAAGCATTGACAGCTATCTTCAGGGACATCCGAGCATGAAGGATGTCCCTGGCGTGGACATGTCGACGGGTTCGCTCGGACAGGGAATATCAACGGCCGTCGGCATGGCCATGGCGGGAAAACTCGATAAAAAGGATTACAGGGTATTTGCCTTGCTGGGAGACGGCGAGATCGAGGAGGGGCAGGTATGGGAAGCCATGATGTCGGCGGCTCATTACAAGCTTGACAACCTTACGGCATTCCTTGACCATAACGGCCTTCAGATAGATGGAAAGATATCGGATATAATGTGCCCGGAGGATGTAGTGGTAAAATTCAAGGCATTCAACTGGAATGTGATTAATATAGACGGGCATGATTTTGAAGCCATCGAGGCAGCCGTTGACAAAGCAAAGAAAACCAAGGGGTGTCCGACGATGATAGTAGCCGAAACAATAAAAGGGAAAGGCGTTTCATACATGGAAAATGAAGCGGGATGGCATGGCATGGCTCCGAATGAAGATGAATATAAAATAGCCGTGAAAGAACTGGACGAAAGCATGTACGTACTGGAGGTGGAATAATATGGCCGGAAAAATTGCAACAAGACAAGCCTACGGAGATGCGCTGGTGGAATTCGGGGTTGACGAGAAAATAGTGGTATTCGATGCGGATTTGTCGAAATCAACAAAAACGGCGTCATTCCAGAAGAAATATCCGGATAGATTTTTCAACATGGGCATAGCCGAAGCCAATATGATGTGCGCCGCGGCCGGAATGGCTGCATGCGGTAAAATTGTATTTGCCAGTACTTTTGCCATTTTCGCGGCCGGACGCGCCTGCGAGCAAGTCAGGAATTCCATTTGTTATCCGAATCTCAATGTAAAGATCGGGGCGACACATGCCGGAATTTCCGTGGGGGAAGACGGGGCCAGCCATCAGATGCTCGAGGATATATCGAACATGAGGGTGCTTCCCAATATGACGGTCATCAGCCCTGCGGATGCAGTTGAAACAAGATTGGCTGTAAAAGCGGCAATAGAACATTATGGACCGGTTTACCTAAGGCTTGGAAGACTGTCGGTTCCGGTTATTTTCGATGATTCCTATAAATTTGAGCTTGGCAAGGGTGTTCTTCTCCGGGATGGCAAGGATGTCTCGCTTGTGGCGACGGGCCTTATGATCCACGAAGCCCTTGAAGCACACGAAATCCTAAAAGCGAAGGGCATATCCGCCAGGGTTATAAATATCCATACGATAAAACCGATTGACGAAGAAATACTGACAAAGGCCGCCAGGGAAACAGGCGCGATTGTAACGGCCGAAGAACATAATGTCATAGGAGGCCTTGGAGGGGCGGTATGCGAATGCCTGTCCGGAATTCATCCGGTTCCCGTTCTCCGGGTCGGTACCCAGGATACATTCGGGAAGAGCGGAACGCCGGAGCTTCTTCTCAAACAGTTTGGACTGACGGCACAGGATATAGCAAAAAGCGCGGAAAAGGCCATAACGATGAAATAGTGCATCAGGCGGCCGTTCATAGATGCATATTGAGATTTGGAATAAGGCCCCGGTGGCTTTTTGGAGAATATTCTTAAGGCGGGAATTATGCTGTTTGACAGCCATGCGCACCTTGACGACCCGAGGTTCGGAACGGACAGGGAGCAGGTTATAAATGAGGCGAGAAAAAGCGGGGTTTTAAGAATCATAAATGTAGGAGCCGGCATTGAGTCGAGCCTGTCATCGCTGGAGCTTGCCCGCAAACATGATTTTATCTTTTCCTCATGCGGTGTGCACCCCCATGAGGCTTCATCGTACAATGATGAAATTGAAGGCAAACTTCGTGAAATTGCCCGGGATGGCAATACCGTTGCCATCGGGGAAACCGGACTCGACTATTATTACGACAACTCCCCGAGGGAAACCCAGAAAACAGTGTTCGCAAGGCAGATACGGCTTGCAGGCGAATTGTCCCTTCCGCTGATAATCCATTGCAGGGATGCTCATAAAGATTGCCTGGATTTGCTGAAGTCTGAAAAGGCAGATTCCCAGACAGGCGTTTTCCACTGCTATTCAGGCAGCGCCGAGATGGTCAGGGATATAGTAGGAATGGGGTTTTATGTGTCTTTCACAGGTGTTGTAACATTCAAAAACGCCAGGAAAACGATTGAAGCGGTGAAAGCAATTCCCTCTGACCGCCTGCTGGTGGAAACAGATTGTCCGTATATGCCTCCGGAACCGATGAGGGGCAAAAGGAACGTCCCTGAATATATAAAATACACAGCAGCGAAACTCGCTGAAATCCAAGGCAGGGATTATGAAGAAATGTGCGGGATTTTCTGGGATAATACTCACAGGCTTTTCAGCCGTTTGCCAAAGGATACCGTTATGGTAAAATAGAGGTCGATGAACATGTCGTGGATATCCAAACGGAGGGTTCTATGAAAAAGGCAGCCGTCATTACCGTCAGCATCATTTTGTTCGTGATTCTACTTGGATTGAATTATCTCCTGTGGGATATTTCTTCAAAAAAAGAAAGCATACAGGAACTTGAAAGCAAGGAGATGAGCAAACAGGAATCGCTTGACAGGGTTCTTATCGACCTATATGAGGAAAGGGAAAACAATCTGGAGCTTCAGGCAAGGATTGCTGAGCTTGAAAAGGAGGTTTCGGACAATGAATCAGAGATCCATAAACTAATAACAGAAAAACTTGATTTGCATACAGTAATAGGCATAAAGAACGATATCATATATCAATTGAAAAAAACAACTGATACAAGGCACTACCGCGGAATATTGGAAGAGTGGGCGGGCTATATAAACAACGGGGAGTATTTTTACGCTTATTCAAGCCATAGCGAGAAGAATATTTTCAACGGCAGGACCGATATACTTTTCACAAGATACGGCGAGCTGTTCATGAACATTGAATTCATGGAAATAACCGACATGAAGGTCCGGGTTCTTGACAACGCCGATGCCGTGGATGAAGAGGCGAAGAACAGACTGGTATTTGATGTTTTGATGAATGTCGAGCTTCTGAAGGACGGGGAGGGCTTTCCGGTCGAAGACCCTCTGTTTGACAATGGAATAAATCACTTCAAGGTAACAATGTCCTTTGACATGAGCCAATGGAAATGGATAATCTGGACAATAGAGTAAGCCAAAAGATAAAATGCATGTCGAAAACGGTTTTGGGAAACGGACTGAACCGGCCGCCGGTTATTGTGATAAGCGAATTCAGTATTAAAAAGTTTGGCGAAGAGGGAATTTTTGATAAATTTGACATTATTTCGGAAAGCCTTCAGATTTGACAATAAATTTTTATTCCAGTATAATCTGTTTGCCTTTTGAGAGGATGGTAAAATATGACAGCGCATCATGATAAAATGCAGAAATATAATTTCATAAAAGTCACCGTGGCAGGCATTTTCATACTTCTTGTCTGCGCTTTTATAACGCTTTATCTCTTTGAAAACAACATGAGGGATATCAACCTGACTCTTAACGGAAAGGTTTACGCCGCAAGGACAATCAATGAAACGGTCGGGGATTTTATTGAGAACAACAATATCCCCTTCAATGAGGATTACGATTACATAGACCTTCCCCTTGAAAAAAGCCTTGAAAAGGAGACGGTAAACAGCTTTGAGATAAAAACCGCCGTTCCGGTCACCCTCATATATGACGGAATTGAAAAGCAAGCCATGACCTACAGGGAAAGCATCATCGAGGTCCTTGCGGACAATGGCATAGTAATGTATGAGAATGACAGGATTGACATGTATGAACCGACTACAAGGGTTGCGGAAGGCATGGTGATAAGACTTGTAAGGGTTACAAAGGATGTCGAGGTCATAAGGTCGCCGATTCCATTCAAGGTCAAGGTTGTAGAGAATCCCACCATGGGGGCGAACGTATCAAGAACTATAACAGAAGGAGCATATGGGGAACACGGGCTTGTTTCAGAGATAACATATGAAGATGGCATAGAAATAGCGAGGGAGACAATTCTTGACGAAGTGATCCGCCCGGTTGTACACGAAATAATTGAAAGAGGAACAATACCTTTTAAAAAAATCCAGGGAACCGACGAGATATTCCTTTACAGCAAGGTAGTGATAATGGATGCAACGGCCTATACCCTTGCCCCCGAGGAATGCGGAGGGAAAGAGCCCGGGGACCCGGGATATGGAATAACAAGGTCGGGCCTTCCTGCCGCCCGCGGCAGGATTGCAGTTGATCCTTCGGTAATACCTCTTTTTACAAAGATATATATAGAAACGATCGACGGCAAATTCCTTGATTATGGCATGTCGATTGCCGCCGACACCGGAAGCGGAATCAAAGGCAATCATGTTGACCTTTACATGGAGGATATAGCCGAGGCTCTTAGCTGGGGATGGAGGAAAGTCCGGGTCTATTTTGTCTATGATGACTAAAGGTGCGGGCGAAATGCCGGATAACCCCATATATGGGATAAGACCAGTAAAGTCCCTGGGCCAGAACTTTCTTACGGACAACAATATAGCCGAAAAGATTGTCGGGGCCGCTGAAATCAAAAAAACTGACCTGATTATAGAAATCGGTCCCGGCACAGGCAGCCTGACCGGCAGAATAGCGGCTCTTGCCGGAAGGCTCGTGGCTGTCGAGATTGATAAGAATCTGATGCCGGTTTTAAAGAGCAGGCTTGAAAACTTCGATAATTTTGAAATCATAAATTCGGACATACTGAAATTGGATATAGCCGGGGATATACTTTGCAGGTACCCCGGGTACCCGTCATACAAGGTAATAGCAAACCTTCCATACTATATAACCACGCCAATTATGATGAAGTTCATTGAATGCGAAACTCCGCCGGGGAGAATGACTTTCATGATGCAAAAGGAAGTTGCGGACAGAATCAAGGCGGGGCCCGGAAGCAAGGCATACGGATCCCTTAGTGTCTTCGCTGGATATCATTGCATTGTAACCAAGGTAATGGATGTGAGCCCGAATTGTTTTTATCCGCGTCCGGAGGTAACGAGTACAGTCCTGAACATGGATTACCGGACCAAGGATAAGGCGAATATAATTCAAGAAAATTTGTTTTTCACAATAGTAAAGGCAGCCTTCGCCCAGCGTCGTAAAAAAGTTTCAAATTCAATAGCCAACACCTCCGGCCTTGATATCCGGCGCGGGCAACTGGAAGGCATTCTTATGGATATGGGGCTTAGGGCGGATGCCAGGGCGGAAAGCCTTTCAATTGAAAACTTTGCGGATCTGTCAAATAGAATTTCTAAACTGGAACCCGACAAATAGTTTCACGGAGACAATAACCAATATTAATTGAAGACATTCACCGGGCAGGACAGTAAACATAGCATATTCATGTTGTTTTACAAGCCTTGATAAGCCATTTGAAACTTCATGATAATTCACTGCAGCCCATGTATATGTACAACGGCAGGGGGTTGTTATATAATAAACGTGTATTTTGTATCCGGGAGTGATTCTATGAGTAAGGTCAGAATAAGGATAGCCGGCAAGGACTACGGAATCGTAGGCACCGAGCCAGAGGAATATATACAAAAAATAGGTTTGTATGTCGATAAAAAAATGAGCGAAATTATGGAAAGCGGCGAAAACAACCTTAGCACAATGATGGTTTCCGTTCTATCGGCCGTTAATATAGCCGATGATTATTTCAAGGAAAGAGACAAGGCGAACCAGCAAAAAACCAGAATGGCTGAAATGGAGAAGAAGATCAGGGATCTTCAGATTCAGGTTAATTCGCTTGAGCAAAAAAACCAGAAACTTGAGGAACAAAAATCAGAGCTGAAAATAAAACTGGTCGAGGCAGAGACGGAACTGCGGCAGGTGAAGAACCATTATAAATAAAGGGAAAGACCGCCGGCAGGCGGTTTTGCTTATTCCCGGACGAACAATCAAGGAGGCCTCTTGAGGGAAATAATCAATGTATATATTGAAAGATGCCGTGACAGTGCGGTGATTCCGTCTTATGCAAATTCCGGAGACGCCGGAATGGATGTGTTCGCCGCGGAGGATGTTGTCCTTGTCCCTGGAGAAACCAAGGCGATTCCAACCGGATTAAAGTTAGCCATACCCTATGGATATGAGATACAGGTCAGGCCAAGAAGCGGGATATCACTCAGGACGATGCTGCGTTTATCCAATTCCCCTGGGACGATAGACAGCGGATACAGGGATGAGGTAGGCATAATAATGAGCAACATATCAGCTCCGGACAGCGCAGCCAGCAGTTGTTCATTGGACAAGGACAATGGGGGCAGTGGAACCTACCATATAAAAAGAGGCGATAGAATAGCCCAGTTTGTACTTTCGAGGGTTCCAAGGATTAATTTCACGGAAACACACGACGTTTCCTTGTTCGGCGTCAACAGGGGAGGCGGGTTCGGATCGACGGGCAACAAATGAAATCCACCGGTTATAAATGCATAAAAAGCAATATGGTTGTCGAGACAACGGAGAAAAAATCCCGTTTCATTGCATCGGCCGGGAAAGTACGGACAGAAGAAGAAGCCAGGGCTTTCATTGAACGCGTGAAATCGGATTACAAGGAAGCATCGCATCATGTATATGCATATGTTTTGACGGGAAATGTTCCGGCGGCCAGATATTCCGACGATGGAGAACCACATGGAACAGCCGGATTGCCGGTTCTGGATGCAATCCGGGGAAGAGGCCTTACTGGAACGATTGTTGTCGTAACCAGATATTTCGGCGGAACCCTGCTGGGAACGGGCGGCCTTGCAAGGGCTTATTCAAGCAGCGCGGCTCTTTGCATTGATAAGGCGGGAACAACAGAATATATTCCGGGAAGGACAGTGAGAATAGAGGCGGAATACCATGATCTGGGTAGAATACAGAATTTTCTGACAAAAAACAGGGTTTCGGTTGTTGATGAAGACTATGGGGGCCGTGTTATAATAACAGCGCTGGTTCCCGAAGAACGGCTGATGGGTTTTATCGACAATATCAAGGACCTTACGAACGCTGCGGCGGATATAATTCCAGGTGAAGAAAAGTATATTGAAGCGGAGGATTAGAAATGTCGGGACACTCCAAATGGGCTAATATAAAGCATAGAAAAGAACAAAGCGACGCAAAGCGCGGTAAAATTTTTACGAAGATCGGCCGGGAGATATATGTTGCCGTCAGGTCCGGAGGACCGGACCCCGAGGCTAACTCCAAGCTTAAGGACGTGATTGCCAAGGCCAAGGCGTCCAATATGCCCAACGACAATATCGCCAGGAGCATTAAAAAAGCAAGCGGGGCAGCCGCCGGCGAAAATTATGATGAGATTGTATACGAAGGCTATGGTCCTGCCGGCGCAGCGGTTATTGTGGAAACAATGACGGACAACAAGAACCGCACGGCGGCTGATGTAAGGCATATATTTGATAAATATGGCGGAAACATGGGAACGACAGGATGTGTCTCATACATGTTTGACCGCAAGGGAATCATCATCATTGAAAAAAGCAAGGAAATCGACGAGGACGGCCTTATGTTGAAGGCGCTTGAAGCAGGGGCTGATGACGTGGCGGTGGAAGAGGAATATTTCGAGGTAAGCACGTCCGTTGGCGATTTCTCAAAAGTAAGGGAAGAACTTGAAAAAGAAGGATATGTCTTTGTCGAGGCGCAGCTAAGGATGGTTCCGCAGACAATGATTGAACTTGACGAAAAGCAAAAGGCATCAATGGAAAAATTGATCGACATGCTCGAAGACAACGATGATGTCCAGAACATATACCACAACTGGGACATATGATTATGATCAGCAAGACCGATATAATTGTAAGATATGCGGAAACCGACCAAATGGGCATCGTTCATCATTCGGTGTATGCCGTATGGTTTGAGGCGGCAAGAACGGAATTTATTAAGGAAACCGGGATTTCTTACAGCGAGTGCGAAAAAAGAGGGCTAATGCTTCCGCTTGTATTTCTTGAGTGTAGTTTCAAAAAGCCGGCATTTTATGAAGATATCGTTTCAGTGGAAGTGTCCATTGAAAAGATGACACCCGTACGAATGACAATGAGGTACCGGGTGACCAATAAAGCAACCGGGGAGGAACTGGCTGAGGGCCGGACCGGCCACGTATGGACCAATACAAACCGGCAGCCCGTAAATATAAAGAAACACAATCCCGAAATCTATGAAATCATAAACAAATGCATCTAGTATCCGTATTGTTCAAACAGTTGCCCAAGGCAACTGTTTGTTTTTGCGGATTTTCAAACAATTGCCCAAGGCAACTGTTTGTTTTTGCGAATTTTCAAACAATTGCCCAAGGCAACTGTTTGTTTTTAGTGTATAATTTACTAAGAACATATGTTTGGAGGGTTGCGTGGACAAGAAAATCGTCCGGGTTTCAGTAAAGGATCTTGTAAATTTCGGAATCAACAAGGGAAGCATTGATAAAGGAAGGGCGTCGTTAATGTCCGATACCGCCTGGGAAGGCAGCGTTTTTCATTCGCTTTTTCAAAAAAAGATGGTGAGCGTTCATGGAAGCGAGTCCTTTGGCAAGGAGGTTTTTGTCAATGATGAAATATCGAATGACTATGTCGAACTTAAAATAACCGGTCGAATTGACGGAGTCCTTTCCGATGATTCAGGCACATGCATATATGAGGTCAAGACGACGTCGAGAACCATCAGCGGAATCGGAATGGATGAATATCCTTCGCACTGGGCCCAGGCCATTTGCTACGGATATATGTATGCGAAAAGCGAGGGGCTGGGATCTCTTGTTATACGGCTGTTATACATAAACAGGGAGCTGGGAGAAGACAGGCAGTTTGAAAAAACATATGGATTTGATGAACTTGGTTCGTTTTTCCTCGATTATGCCAACCGCTACCTGGAATGGACCGCAGGAATACGAAAATGGGAGATTATCAGGGACGGCAGCATTGCATCATTGGAATTCCCGTTCTCATCATATAGAAACGGCCAAAGGAAAATGGCGGAGAAAGCATATGTTTCAATCAGGGAGGGGAACAGGCTTTTCATCCAGGCGCCAACAGGGATAGGCAAGACAATGGGAGCGCTTTTCCCGGCTGTAAAAGCACTGGGAGAGGGCTTGGTGGAACGCATATTCTATCTTACGGCCAAGACAGTGACGGCGGGCATAGCGATTGAGAATCAAAGGAAGCTGTGTGATTCCGGATTGAACCTAAGGACGGTAGTACTGACTGCGAAAGACAAGGTATGCCCTAAAGAAAAAAGAAACTGCGATCCTGATTTCTGCGACAGGGCCAGGGACTATTATGAAAGATCGGGTAATGCGGTTGGCGCTTTATTGAAGAATCAGCTTATGGACAGGGAGACCATAAGGAAATACGCCGATTTATACAACATATGCCCGTTTGAGCTGTCTTTGGACGCATCGCTTTATGCTGATTTGATAATCGGGGACTACAACTATCTTTTTGATCCGAGGGTCAGGCTTATAAGATTCTTCGAGGACGCCGGCGGAGATTATTGTTTTTTGATAGATGAGGCGCATAATCTGGTGGACCGCGCGAGGGAAATGTATTCCTGCGAACTTGCCAAGGAGCAAATACTTGAGCTGAAAAGGGAGACGGATCCCAAGTGGGACGACATGAAGAAGGGCCTTGAAAAAGTTAACAAGGAGCTGTCATCCTTGAAAAAGGAGTACTTCGGGGATTCACAGGGAACGGCGTATGAGAGCTCCGGGGACATGCCGGCAAAGCTTGCCTCGGCTGTCAGGAAATGCGTTTCCATAATGGAAGCATACCTGGAATATGACATGGGGGAAGAGTATAATAAAAAGTTCATGGACATGTATTTCAACCTTCTCTTCTTTGTCAAGGTTTCGGAAATGTTTGACGGGCGGTATGCGGCTTTCTACATAAAAAATGGAAGCTATCTGCGGGTCAAGCTGATGTGCCTTGATCCCTCCTGCTTGCTGTCAAGGGCTATGGACAAAGGAAAGGCATCAATATTGTTCAGCGCCACCCTGGAGCCCGCCTCATACTATAAAAATATACTTGGAGGAAGGGAAACGGACCCGTTCATTTTACTTCCTTCCCCATTCCCCAAGGAAAATCTCGCCGTTGTCATCGAGGGAAGAGTCAGCACAAAATACAGGGACAGGGATTCGTCATATGATGATATTGCATTTATTCTGAGGGATTCCTTCAGCTTAAAGACCGGAAACTACATGGTATATTTTCCATCATACAAATATTTGGAGGATGTCCTGGGCATTTTTGAAAAAATTAGCACCGGATTTGAAATAATGGTGCAAAAACCGGGGATGGCTGAAAACGACAGGGAGATATTCCTGGAAAGATTTGAAAGACACGGCGGCAATACCCTGGTGGCATTTGCAGTCATGGGAGGCATTTTCGGCGAAGGGATAGACCTTGCCGGAGACAGGCTTTCGGGAGTTGCCGTCATCGGAACGGGACTTCCCGCGGTTTGCCCGGAACGGGAATTGATCAAATGCTATTATGACGAAATCAACGGACAGGGATTTGACTATGCCTATACTTATCCCGGCCTCAACAGGGTGCTTCAGGCCGCCGGCAGGGTCATAAGGAGTGAGAGCGACAAGGGGTTCGTGATTCTCATAGACAGCAGGTTCACAGGCAGGAAATATCTGGCGCTATATCCTTTGTGGTGGAATCCCGTTTGTCTGGAAGGAAACAAACCGAAGGCTGCCGATTGCATATCCCGGGATCTTTTACTGTGATATAATTTCCCCATGAGACTGGTGACTATAAGACAAATGCAGGATGCGGATGAATATGCAATCAAACGGCTGGGAATCCCGGCCCGCACACTTATGTCAAACGCAGCGGAGGCAGTTTCGGTTGAAGCGCTCGGGTATCTTGGGAATAATAAGAATACGGCGGCGATTTTCTGCGGACCGGGTAATAACGGCGGTGACGGTTGGGCAACCGCTGTAAAACTGCATGATAAAGGCATTGCGGTAAAGGTTTTTTCAGGCTGCAATCCGGAAAAGGCAAGTCCGGCGGCGGCATACTTCGCCAAAACGGCCATTTTGAAGAAAATACCTGTTGCGATCGGCAGACTTCCTTCGGATTTAGAACGATTCGATGTTTTAATTGATGCACTGTTTGGAATAGGCCTGTCTAGAAAAATCGAAGGAATATATGCGGAATATATAGAATATCTGAACACATGCGGAAAATATATAATATCGGCGGACATCCCGTCGGGGCTTGCTGGCGATGACGGGAATCCATTCGACATTGCCGTCAAAGCCGACCTGACGGTATGCTTTGGAAGGCCAAAGGTAATGCTGTACAGCCAGCCGGGCTTTGGGTATTCCAAAAAAACAGTGGTATGCGCAATTGGAATCCCTGACGAGGCATATGAGGACTGTGAACCGGAATTTAATGCGGTTGACCTGGATTTCGCTGTAAAAAGACTGAAACCACGTGAAAAGATAAGTTCAAAGGGCACATACGGCAAAGTGCTTGTTATAGCCGGAAGCCCGGGTATGAGCGGTGCCATGAGCCTTTGCGCGGAAGCATGCTATAGAAGCGGAACAGGGCTTGTTTATTGCGCGGTACCCAGGAGCAAGCTGTATGAGTATGATGGGTTTATAAGGGAAGCAATATCAATTCCTGTAGAGGATTCAGAAAAACCTTATGTTTCAAAGGTCTCGGCAGATGATATAGTCAGGAACAGCATCGGTAAAACCGCGGTTGTAATCGGCCCGGGCCTTTCCCCGGATTCCGAGTCCGAATATATATACGATGCCCTGGCCAGGGAGGGAAAAATCCCTATTATAACGGATGCGCAGACCCTCAATGATATTTCGAAAGACCCGGATATTCTTAACGGCGGGGCGGGAAAAACAATAATAACACCGCATCCCGGGGAAATGGCGAGGCTCACGGGTGAAACCATTGGGAGCATACAGCAAAACCGTATCGAAACAGCCGTAAGCTTTGCCAAAAGACATGGTGTGATAGTATTATTGAAAGGACCCGGGACATTGATAACAAACGGAACCAAGGTATTCATCAATACCACCGGGAATCCGGGAATGGCGACTGCGGGAAGCGGGGATGTTCTGTGCGGGATCATTGCTTCGTGTACATCCTTGAATATCGGACTGGACGAAGCGGCGGCCCTTGGGGCATACCTTCACGGCGCGGCCGGGGATGAAGCAGCCAAAAAGCTGGGCGAGTATGGGATGAAGGCGGGGGATATCATAAATGAGATTCCTCTTGTTATAAAAAACATAGCGGGGTCATGAAAGATGAAGAATATGCCGGGCAGGGCCTGGGTTGAGATCAATCTCGACAGCATTGCCTGCAATCTAAGGAAAATCAAGGAAAGCCTTGGGAAAAGGGTCTTGATCAACGGCGTCATCAAGGCTGATGGCTACGGGCATGGGGCGGTCATGACCGCCAGGGTTCTGTGCGACAATGGAATCGATATGCTTTCGGTTGCGACCCTGGATGAGGCGGTGCAACTGAGAAAACAAAAAATCGGAGTTCCCATCCTGGTGCTCGGATATACCGAAGTCGGGCGTTTGAGGGAAATAGTCAGAAACGACATCATTGTGTCTGTATTTGACATTGACCTGGCAAGGAGGCTGTCGGATGAGGCAAAAGCGAATGACAGGAGAATCAAGGTTCACATTAAGATAGACACCGGAATGAACAGGATAGGATTTCCATGGGATTTTGAATCCGATATCATTGAAGCATTCAATCTGAAGGGTCTTGAAGTTTGCGGGACATTCACGCATTTCTCGACCGCAGATGAAGAGGACGGGGAATACACAAAGATCCAGTTTGACAGGTTCATGGGCATTCTTGAAAAGCTTGGAAATGAAGGCCTTGACCCCGGGGTTTGCCATGCGGACAACAGCGGGGGTGCGTTGCTTCATGGAGACAAGGCCCTTGATATGGTAAGAACAGGGCTTTTGCTCTATGGTTTGTACCCTTCTGAATATTCAAGGCTGGCCTCTGGGCTGGAGCTGGAACCGGCAATGACATTCAAGGCAAAGATAATAAAGATCAGGGAACTAGAAGAAGGTATGCCGGTCAGCTATGGCAACAGATATATAACGACCCGAAGAACAAAAATTGCAACAATCGCATGCGGGTACGCGGATGGATATTCAAGGGTCCTGTCCGGTAAGGCGCAGGTTCTCATAAACGGAAAGAAAGCCCCGGTAATCGGAAATATATGCATGGATATGTGCATGGCGGACATATCCGGCATAGATACACCGGTTATGGCGGGCGACGAGGCGGTTCTATTCAACGGTGATATAACTGCGGATGATGTGGCTGACATAAGCGGAACAATCAATTATGAGATAATTTGCAGAATAGGGATGAGGGTCCCGAGGGTTTATATACAAGGGGACAAGGTGGTCAAGGTAAGCAACTATCTTCTCTGAGAGGAATCATTTGACCGTCCAATGCTATAAATATATAATTGATTCAAGCAAAAGACATAATGTCGGGAGGAACGAAAGATGAAACAAAAAACCAATGCGGTGCTTAATGTAGTATTCGCCGTCGTAATTTTAATGGCGGGATTCGGCAGGAGCGCCGCAGGGCAGGACCTTGTGCTTGCCAGCGTCGACTATGTCGATGCCAAATTCAATGAACTCAGCACACGGATCAGCATGATAACTTCGGGAGGGGTATCGGGAGGTACCGTCGATTCAAATACATTGACGAGGGTAAGTAATCTTGAAATTCAAACAGGCGCTCTTCAGAACGATGTCGATGACTCAACAAAACGGATAGATTTCATGGATATAACAATGAGGAATCTGTCCGATGGAACGGTTTATCAGGTGGTGAAGGTTGACCCGGGAGTAAAATTGCTTGCGTCCGGAACAGGCGAGGTCATTCTGAGAAGCGGCAGTGCAAGGGTCATTGGGAATGAACACGGGGAAGGTCTTTCGGATCTTACGACAGGAAGGGAACTCAAGGACGGGGAATCCCTGGAAAAGGATCACCTGATACTTATTCCACGCGGGGATGGCAGGGGAATAATAACGGATACCGTCTGCTATATAATATATAAAGGACTTTATCATTTGCAGTGAGGCAATCCGGCAACCATGTGCCGATTGGAGAATAAATGAAATTTGGATTCAATATGCCGGTCGACCTGAATTTCGGGGCCGGTGTTGTCAGCGGCAATAAAGGGAAATTCGATTTGGGCAAAAAAGCCCTGATTGTCTCGGGGAAAAACAGCGCGCGCATTTCCGGGGCTCTTGTTGATGTCCTGGATGCGCTGACATCCAATGGAACCGGTTATATTGTATATGACGGGATAAGGAGCAACCCTGACCTTGAAAGTGTATCCAAGGGAGCTGACTATGGCAGGTCAAACGGGGTTGATTTTATCGTTGCCGTCGGAGGAGGGTCTCCCATTGATGCGGGAAAGGCCATAGCCGCGCTTTGCTCCAATGACATCGAACCGATCGACCTCATTGGCAAAAAGCTGAATGAAAGGCCTCTTCCGATCATAGCCGTACCCACAACGGCGGGGACGGGAAGCGAGCTTACCCCTTATTCTGTTCTGACGATACCTTCCATGAAGACTAAAAAAAGTTTTTACAGTCCATTCATTTTTCCCGTTTCCGCCTTTTTGGATCCTTGTTATACTTACAGCCTTCCATATGCGATTACTTTGGACACGGCCTTTGATGCCTTTACACATCTTCTTGAAAGTTATCTTTCACTAAGAAGCACACCGTTGAACGACATCATTGCCCTTGCAGGAATAAGGGCTTTCGCCGAATGCAGGCAACCAATTTCAGAAAAACTAATCATTGCCGAAACCAGGGAGAAACTGATGTATGCATCCTGTCTCGGAGGAATGGCAATAGCCCAGACCGGGACAACAATGATCCATTCAATGGGCTACTCGCTGACATATTTCAGGAACTACTCCCATGGCAGGGCCAATGCGATGCTGATAGGCGAATATCTGAGATTCAATTATGATAGGATACCCGGGAAAATCGACATGGTAATGAAAATCCTGGGATTCAAGGACATCGACGAGGCAGAGGTGTTTTTTTCAATGGGACTTGACGAAAAACCGCGGCTTTCCGATGAGGAATGCAGGACATATGCAAAGCTTGCAACGGAACAGGCGAACATCAGGCAGAACCCCAGAAGGGTTGAGGAAGAGGATGTTTACAAAATATACGTCAGATTATTCGGAGGTGCCCGATGAAAGGCGATGCAAGGATTCTTGTCATTAACAACCTTAAAGAGGCGGCGGAGCATATTGCAGCCATAGGAGCAGAGGAAGGAAAGGTTGACTGGCTTGCCGGCAAAGCCGCCTTCATGACCATTAAGCTTGATAAAGTTCTTTCCACCGATGCGATAATGGTAAAGAATGACATGCTCGAAATGGGGGGGCAGGCCGTATACAGCAAAGGTGTTTATGATGGAAGTGTTTTAAAGACCGATATGATTATCTCGGGCTCGAGAAGGATGTTCGAAAGGCTTGTGAAAAGACTCAGGCACCGGACGGCCAACACTGCCGAAATAGCGGAGGCAATGGAAGTACTGCTCAAGGTTGATGGTCAGACGGGGAGCACACTGCTTTGTCGGGACAAGAGGATACAGATCGGACAAAAGACCATAGTCATGGGGGTTCTTGAGATCCCGCCCGGATATGACGAGGGGTTGCTTCTTGAAAAAGCGGATCAAATCATTCAAGAAGGAGCGGATATAATAGACATAACGTGTCATCCTTCTATTGACGAGGACCTTTCATTAATCTGCGCTTCAAAGATAATTGAAAAAATCAGGCTTAAATACAGTGTGCCGATATGCACGGATGTATCCAAGTCCGAACCGGCCAGGAGACTGCTGTCATCCGGAGCCGATATAATAAATGACATATGGGCGGCCCGGAGGGATCCGGAAATCGCCAGGGTGGTAGCTTCATATAAAGCCGGTATAATTCTGATGCACAATACGACTCACCGGATACCTCAGGATGTCATGGGCAGGATTATATCCATCCTGCGAAAAAGCATCTCCGTATGCCAGGGGGCGGGCATAGGCATCAGCAGCATTGTCGCGGACCCGGGGCTTGGCTTTGGCAAAAGCATGGATCAGAATTTGGAAATTGTCAGAAAGCTGAAGGAAATACGGTCGCTGGGGGTTCCCATTATGGTCGGGCCTTCCGGGAAAAGCCTGTATTCCCCGATAGTAGAATCTGAAAGAGAAGAAAATCTGGGAATAATTTCATCGGTTGTATCTGTTTCAATAGCAAACGGAGCTGATATCATAAGGGTTCATGATGTCGCGCAGATGAAGAACGCCGCCGGAATAACCGACGCAATTATAAATAAATAGAAGCAAGGATTTTAAAATGATTGCATATTTTTATATTGATGGAAACGATGCAAAGGAGGCGTCTGAATGCGGTCTCAAGCTTTCCATATACGGGGATCCGGTGCTTGAGGACAACGGGCATCCGCTGAAGGCAATCCGTGCCTTGCTTTCACCAAAGGATGATATGGATAAATACAATGATGCCGGCCTGGAATGCCTGAAACTGGACATTCCCAACGGCAAGCTGCTTGTTGCGGAAGCCGCATATCTTGAAACAGGGAACAGAAAGTGGTTCAATGAATCGGTTGTGCATGCCGAGAACTATATACTCGGTTCATACAGGAATCCATGCTTCTTGATAACTTTTACGGTTATGAACGAATACATAGGCATACTTGACAAAAAACGCGATGTGCCTGTTCTCTATGACAGTTCTGAGGAACTGTACATACATAATGTAAAATCAGAATTCGAGTACAAGGACAATGATTTCTATGACAAGGCCCTTTATGGGTATCTCGATGTAATGAGACGAAACTGGAAGGCATCCATAGAATGGCAGTCCGATGAAATAACGATTTTTGGGGCAAATGAAAAGAAATATATAATCAGGAACCCGGTGAATGAAAAGTAAGATACTTGATGTATTGCACGAAAATGAAGGAGGGTATGTTTCAGGCCAGCGTTTATGCAAGGAGATTGGCGTAAGCAGGACGGCGGTTTGGAAGCATATCAGGCTGCTTTTATCTGAAGGCTATCCGATAGAGAGTTCACCCGGGAAGGGTTACAGGCTAAAGGAAAAAGCGGATATTCTGAATGAATATGAAATAATGCGATTCATGGATAAAACGACCCCGTTGTATTTCCAGAAGACAACTGAGTCGACCAATGCCCTGGCAAAGAAAATTGCGCCGGGTGAACAGGGGAAATTTGCACTTATTGCAACCGAAAAGCAAACCGGTGGCCGAGGAAGGCTTGGGAGGATGTTTGAATCTGAAAACAGTCTTGGCGCATGGTGTTCGTTTATATTGAAACCGAATATGGAACCGGAGGAAGCGCTTGTTATAACCGTCGCTTCGGCAATAGCCGTCTGCAATACCGTTCAAGAATTGTATGGAGTGGAACCTGGCATCAAGTGGCCCAACGATATCATCATGGGAGGGAAAAAGGTATGTGGAATTCTATCTGAAATGAGTTGCGAAACCGGAGCGGTCGAATACATAGTCGTCGGGATAGGAATAAACGTATTGCAGCAGGCAAATGATTTTTCCGAGGAACTTTCAAAAACCGCCTCGTCCTTGTTCATGGAAACGGGCTGCAGGCGGGCCAGGGCGGAAATCATCGCGGCATTATGTTATAATATGCGGGAGGCGGTTGAGGCCGTTGAAAGAAAGGATGCCGGATGGCTTGGGAAAAACTGGAGCCGGTTTACGGCCACCGACGGGAAATTTATAAACATTTGGAAAAACGGATTAAAGGCAACGGTGTTTGCCGAAGGTATAGATGAAAAGGGACGTTTGTTAACGGTAGACGAAAAAAAGGAAAAGAGCGTATATTCTTCAGGAGAAATATCAATCAGAGGAATAAACGGATATATTTGAAAGGAGCCATAGATGACACAGGATAACAATTCATATAAAAAGCCCGGGGAAGGCGCAAAGCAAGGCCAAACCGGGGGCAGGCCCTATTACAGGGGAAAATACAAAAAAAACACATCGGTAAAGGCAAACACCCCGGAACAGAAAAAAAGCACGGATGGATCCGCAAACAAAGGCGCGGTTCATGGCAACAGGAGTTTTGTAAAAAAGAACTATTCACCCAGGAAGGAAAAGCCCTCCAGAAACCCGGCTTTTGAGACGATAGGGGATATAAAAAGGGATATACAAAGGATAGAAAAAGAGATCAGGCTTGAAATAGAGGAAATAAAAAGCATAAAGGTGTAGGTAGACGGATGCTGCTTGCGATTGATGTTGGCAATACCAATATTGTGGTCGGACTATACGGGGAAGCAGGGCTTATGCATGTCTGGAGGCTTGCGACCAACAAGGAAAGAACCAGCGATGAGTTCGGAGTTTTTTTCATGGCTATGTTTGACAACGCCGGTCTGGAAATGGGTGGCGTAAAAGATGTAATCATTGCCAGCGTCGCACCCAATGTAATGTATTCCCTAAGGCATTCAATAAGGAAGTTCTTCGGCTGCACCCCGGTAATTGTTGAGCCGGGCATCAAGACGGGACTTAACATCAGGATTGACAATCCAAAGGAGCTGGGGGCGGATCTTATAGTCGGGGCGGTTGCGGCATACGGAATATATAAAAGCCCGGTTATTGTAGTGGACTTCGGGACAGCCACAAAGTTAAGCGCGGTCAGCGGCAAAGGTGAATTCCTTGGCGTTGTCATTTGCCCGGGAATAAGGGTTTCCGCCGATGCGCTTACACAAAATGCGGCAAAGCTTCCGCGCGTTGAAATAGAAAAACCAAGAAATGTCATAGGGACGAATACCGTTGACAGCATGCAGTCGGGGATAGTTTACGGCAATGTCGGCAAAATAGATTTCCTGGTGAAAAAAATAAAGGATGAAATGGCGGCGGCGGGAGAGAACAGGGATAAAATCAAGGTTGTCGCAACGGGCGGGCTTGCAAGGCTTATTGCAGAGGAATCCGGGGAAATAGATGACATAAACGGACTGCTGACATTGGAAGGCCTCAGGATTATTTATGAAAAAAACAAGCCTGTATGAGCCGATCAACTGCTTCCTTCACTCAAATATAAAACGAAAACCCGTAAGCTTTCATATGCCGGGCCATAAATACGGAAGGTTTGGTTATCGAAGGACATTTCGCGAGTTCAAGCAATTCGACATTACTGAAATACCCGGGGCGGACAATCTGAGAAACCCCGGGGGAATAATTTTAAAGTCGCAGATGTTAGTTGCCGGAATATATGGAGCTGATTTGACAATTTATCTTACCAACGGCTCTACTTCCGGAATACTTGCGGTTATGGGATATGCAAAAACCACCGGAAGGAAGTTGTTGGTCTCAAGGGATGCCCATATCAGCGCCGTAAATGGATCAATTCTCTTTAATGTAAGAACAGGGTACATACCGGTTGAATATAAAAACGGCATTCCCCTCCCCGTATCGCCGGCGGATGTTGAAACGCAAATAGCGGCTAACCCTGATGCCGGCGGAGTTTTGATAACCTCTCCGAATTATTATGGAATGGCAGCGGATATAAAGAGAATAGCTGAGATAACGCACCGAAACGGAATGTTTCTGGCTGTTGACGAAGCCCACGGGGCCCACATGGGATTTTCAGGGCTTGGCAGCCTTTCCGGGATTCAAAACGGAGCCGATATCGTATGCCATAGCCTTCATAAGACAATGCCGGTATTCAATCAGGGCGCATTGATCCATGTATGCGGTACCCTGGTGGATGCGGCGAAATTGACTTCCATAGTAAACATGATCACAACGACAAGTCCTTCCTATCCGATTGTCGCATCGATGGAAAAAGCCATTTCGTTTTATAATCGGAAAAGCAATGCGCTATATGGGAAATTACTGAGAAAAATCCTTTCATTCAAAAAAAGTATCAAGGATTTTTCAGGAGCAAGCATAGTGGAAAACGATGATTTCAGCCGAATTGTAATAGACGTGACACAAACGGGAAAATCAGGTTTTGAAATCCTTGCCATGCTTCATGATGAGAGATCGATAGATATGGAAATGGCGGATTTTGCACACATAGTAGGTATTGCAACCCCTTCAAATAAAATTAAGGATTTCAAGAAACTGGCGGGCGCACTGAAGGATATTGGCGGAGGAACGGCAAAGGAATTCGAGTTCAGAATTCCCGGAATGCCGGGGAAAACCATGGAACCTGCGGAGGCAATTTCACGGGCAGTTGAAATCGTTCCCCTTGATATGGCCGGGGGGCGTATTTGTGGTACAATTATTATGTCCTATCCGCCCGGCATACCGCTTGTTTGCCCGGGTGAGGTTATTGACGGCGATGCAATTGAATTCATAAAAAGAATAATCAGTCTGGGAGGAACGGTACTGGGAATCAGGGAGAATGGGATTCCGGTATTGGAGCAAACATGAAAAAAGGATTTTTTATATCTGTCGAGGGGCTTGACGGATCGGGAAAGACAACGCAGATTCAAAGTATCGACGATTATTTCCGGGGAATCGGCATGGAGACGATTATGATCAGGGAACCGGGCGGAACCAAGATCGGAGAGAAGGTAAGGGATATACTTCTTGATGCCGGTAACACCGAGATGGACAGCATTGCTGAAATGTTGCTTTTTGCCGCATCAAGGGCACAGATCATGGCGGAGAAAATTCTTCCGGCATTGAATGAAGGCAAGGTGGTCATTTGCGACAGATTCATAGATTCGAGCATTGCCTATCAGGGATATGGCAGGGGACTTGACGTTGATGAGGTGATGGCGGTAAACCTTGCGGCAGTACGGCATGTCCTGCCGGACATAACGTTCTTTCTTGACAAGAAGCCGGAGGAGTCACTCAGGAGAAGACGGGAGGCGACAGGAGCCGACAGATTGGAAAATGAGAGGATGGAATTCCATGACAGGGTATATAAAGGATATAAGGAGTTATGCGAAAAATTCCCTGAACGCATTAAGAGACTTGACGGCGACCGGAATATCGCTTCAATAAACGGGGAAATCATCGGGAATATAAAAAACACACTTGGAAGGATGTGAAAATATGAAACTTGTTTTTGCAATTGTACATGACGAGGACGAGACCGAGGTAATGAGGAGTCTGAATGAAGAAGGCTTCAGTGTAACCAAGCTATCCTCAACCGGCGGATTCCTGAGGGCGGGAAACTCCACGCTGGTTGTCGGTGTTCCTAAAGAGATGGTTGAAAAGGTAATGGATATAATAAAAGCCAAATCCAAAAGCAGGAAGAAGCTGGTAAATTCATCCATAACACCGGCTGTCAACAGCGCCATTGCACCGGGCTATCCGATTGAAGTTACCGTAGGCGGCGCAACCATTTTTGTCCTGGATGTAGAAAAATACGAAAAGGCATAACATGATGACTTTTCAAGATATCCCCGGGAGACAAGTTCTGAAGGAAAGGCTTGCCGGAGAGATAAGGGAAAAGCATCCCGGGCACGCATATATTTTTGAAGGCCCTGATGGTTGCGGGAAAAAGGATTTTGCAGTTGCTTTCGCCCACATGATTTTATGTATGTCTGAAAGTGGTTCGAAGCCATGCGGGAAATGCAGGCACTGTGTTAATATCAAGGCCGGCGGAAATGGTGAACTGTATATTATTGAAGAAAGTGGTAAGGCTATTTCGGTCAGCGCCATAAGGGAACTGCAGGATAACATAGCCCTTTTGCCCGTTTGCAACGATAAAAAGGCATACGTTATCGTAGACGGTGACAACATGACGGTCCAGGCGCAGAACTGCATTCTGAAAACCCTTGAGGAACCTCCGGAATATGCCCATATAATCATAACGGCATCAAACAGCGACAATTTGATTGATACGCTCAAATCAAGGGCCGTTCTGCTGCATGTGGGGATTAATTCAATAGCCGAGATAAAGGAATATCTTTATAATGCCACCGATAGAACTGAGGCGGAAATATCTCTGGCCGCACAGTGCTCCTCGGGATCCATTGGGAAAGCAATGGAGATTCTCGAATCAAGGGAATTCGGCGAAGGCAGGGAGCTTGCGGTTGATTTTATAACCGGTATTCTTGAAAAGAATTTCAGGGAAGCCCATGGCATTGCCGACCGGGCAATCAAATATGGAATGGATATATTTTTTGCGGCGGTGTCCGGCATCATGAGGGATATGATTGTCTTTGGAACAACCGGAAATGTCAATTTGTTGATAAACATGGACAAAAAAGATATCATTATAAACGGCGCCAGCAGATATCCCGGGAATGTACTGGCAAGAATTGCTTTTATTTCCGAACAAGCAGCGGTTAATATAGGCTATAATGCATCCAAAAAGCAAACGATGGATGCGATGATTGTAAAAATTACGGAGGAATTGACCAAATGGTAAAGATAGTGGGCATCAGGTTCAACTCAAGCGGAAAGACATATTATTTCTCTCCCGGGGACCTGGAAATAAAAAAGGGCGAGGGTGTCATAGTGGAAACCGCAAGGGGCGTCGAGTATGGCGAGGTAGTGCTTGAGGAAAGGGAAGTGGCCGAAGAGAAAATTGTATCGCCTTTGAAGGATGTCATAAGGATAGCGACTGAAAAAGACAGGGAACAGATTGCGGCAAACAAGGAAAAGGAAAAGGAAGCATATGAAATGTGCCTTGATTGCATAAAAAAGCGCAATATCAAAATGAACCTCATAAATGTCGAGTATACTTTTGACAACAATAAGATACTTTTCTACTTTACGGCTGACGGAAGGGTTGACTTCAGGGAGCTCGTGAAGGACCTTGCGGGAATATTCAGGACAAGGATTGAGCTGAGGCAGGTAGGGGTTCGCGACGAAGCCAGGATAGTGGGGGGAATAGGAATCTGCGGACGAGTGTTGTGCTGCAATTCGTTTTTGGATGAATTCAGGCCGGTATCGATCAAAATGGCAAAGGATCAGAACCTGTCGCTGAACCCGTCAAAGATTTCAGGCATATGCGGAAGGCTGATGTGCTGCCTTAAATATGAGCACGAAGCCTATGAAGAGTTGATACGGGCCACACCGGGACAGGGGACATTAGTGGAAACCGAGGACGGCATAGGTGAAATAATTGATGTAAGCCTATTAAAGGGAGTGGTAAAGGTAAGGCCCCGCAAGGAAGGAGCCGACATCAA
>JAFGQE010000084.1 GCA_016935835.1 Clostridia bacterium
AATGGGCGGCGCCGGAGGGTTCGGCGGATTCGGAGGGTTCGGCGGAGTGGAGGATATCTTCGAATCATTCTTCGGCGGATTCGGGGGATCATCAAGAAAAAGCGGTCCGCGCAAGGGAGCGGATCTCCGTGAACATGTGACGATAACTTTTGAAGAGGCTGCGTTTGGAGTCAAAAAAAGCATCAGCTTGCTGAGGCATGAGAACTGCGGCGAGTGCGAGGGGACCGGTGCAAAACAGGGCACCGAACCGGAGCAATGCGCCAAATGCCATGGCACCGGCAAAATAAGGACCCAGCAGAACACGTTGTTCGGCCAGTTCGTCAACGAACGCGCATGCGATGCCTGCGGAGGCAGCGGCAGGATAATAAAGGAACACTGCCCTGCATGCAAGGGCAGCGGCAGGATACGCAGGACAAGGAAAATTGAAATCAACATACCCGCGGGAATCGACAACGGTCATACGATATCATTAAGAGGCGAGGGTGAGCCCGGGTCAAAAGGCGGGCCTCCGGGCGATCTGCTGGTGGATATAACCGTTTCAAGGCACCCTTTGTTTGTAAGGAACGGCACGAATGTCCTGATGCAGACCACTATATCGTTTGTACAGGCGGCCCTGGGCGATGAGATAAAGATTCCCACACTTGATGGCGATGTAAAGTACAAGATACATGAGGGGACCCAGCCTGGCGACAAATTCAGGCTTCGCGGCAAGGGAATCCCGTCGCTTCGGTCAGGACACCGGGGCGACCAGATAGTAGAGGTAAATGTCGAGGTTCCGCAAAAGCTTAACAGGAAACAAAAGGATGCCCTTAAAAAGTTTGCGGAATTATTCAGCGACAAGCAAAAAACGGAGAAATAGCAAAAATAATGAAATGGCTTGAAATCTGCATAGAGTCTGATACTGACAACACTGAGCTGGCCTCATATTTTCTGATGGAGGCGGGCGCGGCCGGCACCAGTATCCAGAGTCCTGACGAAATAAGATCCCTTGTCGAAAACGCGGGTGCAAAAGAACTCGCGCAAGCAGGGGATTTTTCCAGGTTTATGGGCAAATACAGGACGACGGCTTATTTCCCGTCCGAAACAAACATATATGATTTAAAGGCTGCCCTAAAAAAAAGGTTCCCCGATTCGGAAATTATCTGGCGCGAGGCGGACGACAGCGAATGGGAGGGCAGCTGGAAGAAATTCTACAAGGCCTTCAATATAACGCCATCTCTTCGGGTCACTCCATCATGGGATGAAAATGCGAAAGTTTCAAAAAACAGCATAATCATGGATCCCGGCATGGCGTTTGGAACGGGAACCCATGAATCCACGAAGTTGTGCGCGGGTCTTGTTGAAAAACACATGACCAGGGGGGGCAGCATGCTTGACATCGGCACCGGAACGGGAATCCTGTCGATAATCGCATCAAAACGCGGTGCAAAAAGCGCCGTTGCGCTGGATATAGACCCGGCTGCGGTAAAAACAGCCATACAGAACCTTGAGATCAACCAAATAAACAACGTCAAGGTATATCAGGGCGAACTCAGGGATGTCCGCGATATTTTTAAAAAAAATTATTTTAGGGCACCCTTAAAATTCGACCTGATTGCGGCGAATATTATTTCGGATGTAATCATATCGCTCTCCGATGAAATGCTCGACGTTCTAAACGCCGGAGGAAAGCTTGTATGCTCGGGGATTATCATAGAAAGGGAGGCCGAAGTTGTCGCAGCTCTTGAAAAAAGCGGATTTGCAATAGATGAAATCCTGCGCGAAAACGAATGGTCTGCAATTTGCGCCCATGCCTAAATTCTTTATAACAGAGCACGAACTCGAAATCGGCGGAAAGGCATATATCAGGGGAGAGGATGCGAACCATCTCCGGAAATCGCTCAGGATCAGGAACGGGGAGATAATCAACGTATGTGACGGCAACGGAAATGACTATAATGCCATGGTGGAATCATCGGAAGGCGATTCCGTCAAAGCAGTGGTATTGGAATCGGTCGACCTCGGAACGGAACCGGGTCTTTGGATCAATTTATATGCAGCCGTTACCAAAGGCGAAGGTTTTGAATATGCCATACAAAAATGTGTGGAGGCGGGAGTGGGCTGTATAATCCCGGTTATCACGGAGCGAACGATAGTGGCTGTCAGCGAATCAAAGGCGGGGCGAAAGCATGAAAGATGGAACAAGATAGCCGCCGAAGCGGCAAAGCAGTCAGGAAGAAGCAGGATACCGATAGTCGCAGAGGCCATGGATTTCGCCGCCGCCATAAACATGGCGTCGAAAGAGGGCTTTTCGATAATCTGCAATGTGGAAGAGGACACCATTTCATTGAAATCCATACTTGGCATGAATAAGGATATCGGCATGATGAATATTTTCATCGGCCCCGAGGGCGGGTTTACAAACACAGAAATAAAAGCTGCCGCCGGAAGGGGCATTCACAGTGTAACACTCGGGAACAGGATTCTGAAGGCAGAAACGGCCGGGCTTTTCGTTATGGCGGCAGTCATGTACGAATATGGGGAACTGGATAAAAAAGGCAGTAAATCACAGTAAAACGCAGTAAACCGGCGTCAGACGGTGTTTAAGGGCGCATTTAACAAAATAATGCTGGAAAAAACAAAACCTTGTGTTATAATTATTCAAGGCTAAGAGAAGGGGTATATAAATGGCGGTTAGCATGACCGGGTACGGCAAAGGCGTACTGGAAAACGAGAGCATTTCCATCAAGGTTGAAATAAAGTCTGTAAACAGCAGATATCTGGACATCAATTTCAAAAGCACACGCAGCCTGTCTTTCATGGAAGAAAAGATTCGCGGACTGCTAAAGGACACTGCCTCCAGGGGCAAGATTGACATATATGCCGGCCTCAGGGGAAACGGCGGGGAAGCAAAGGCCATATCCGTCGACAGGGAACTTGCGCGGTCATATAAAAACGCAGTTGACGAACTCAAGGGAGAACTCAGGCTAAAAGGCAGGGTCTCCGTAAATGAGCTCGCATCCATTCCAGGGATTATAACGGTTGACGACAGCGAACCTGATGAGGAAACTATTGCACCTTATGTCATGACGGCGGTCGGCAATGCCATGGACTCATGGATGCAAATGAAGCAAAACGAGGGAACTGCCATCGAAAAGGATATGATGGGCAAAATAGAAGAGATGGAAGCCATCATGAACGGCATAGAAAAAACCTCCGTGGGTTTGGCGGCGGAATATAAAAACAAGCTGGCGGCAAGGATCCGCGAGCTCTTGGAAGGAAATTCGCCGGATGAATCCAGGATTGCCCAGGAAGCGGCATTCCTTGCCGACAAAAGCAGCGTTGACGAGGAAATAATACGGCTTCGCAGCCATATGAGGCAATTCAGGGAAAATATATCGAAAAAGGAAACCGGCAGGAAACTTGATTTCATAATACAGGAGATGAACAGGGAATCCAATACGATTGGGTCCAAGTCGTCCTCGCTCGCGCTGACCAATCATGTTCTTGAATTAAAGTGCATAATTGAAAAGCTGAGGGAGCAGGCCCAGAACATAGAGTGAGCGGGCAATAAATTTTTTTGATATTCAAGGGCACCCTTTGAAACAACACATGCAGTTAAAGGCACCCTTGGAAATAATTTAAGGGCACCCTTTGAAAGGATTCGAAATGAAGCTGATAAACATAGGTTTTGGTAACATGGTGTCGACATCCCGGATCATTTCCATAGTCAGTCCGGAATCCGCGCCTATAAAAAGGATGATACAGGAAGCGAGGGACAAGGGCACCCTTGTTGATGCCACGTACGGCAGGAGGACAAGGGCGGTCATTGTCGCGGACAGCGGGCATGTGATTTTATCAGCGCTTCAGCCGGAGACCGTCGGGAACAGGTTCTTTACCGTGGACGCACCGGCGGAGCAGGCCAAAGAGGTGATGTGATGGCGGAAAAAGGAATGGTGATAGTTGTTTCGGCGCCTTCGGGGACCGGAAAAGGCGCAATAATCGAAAAGCTCATTGATAATGACCCGAATATCAGGCATTCGGTTTCCGCCACGACAAGAAAACCAAGGAAAGGTGAAAAAGAAGGCGTCAGCTACTTTTTCAAAACCCGCGGCGAATTCGAGGCAATGATAAAGGATGGCGCCCTAGTCGAATGGGATGAATACTGCGGAAATTATTATGGAACGCCAAGGGATTATATAGAGAAAACGATGCAGGAGGGGCTGGATGTCGTGCTTGACATAACCGTGGCCGGCGCCGTGGACATAAAGGAAGGCTGTCCCGGGGCGGTGATGATTTTCGTACTACCTCCTTCTCTTGCCGAATTGGAAAAAAGGATAAAGAGCCGGGGCACGGAGGATGAGGAAGCAATCAGGAAAAGGCTGGAGTATTCATATTCGGAGTTAAGGCATGTGAACAAATACGACTATATTGTTGTGAATGACGATTTGGATACCGCGGTTTTGGAAGTTGAAACCATAATCAGTGCGGAACGTATGAAATATACGAGGAATCCGTCAATTTTGGATAATTTATACAAAGGAGAGTTGAAATGATATTATACCCGTCGTTGGAAGAACTGGAAGAAAAGATAGGTCTCAGGTTCAGCGTTGTTATGGCCGTGGCCAAGAGGGCGAGGATGCTCACTGATGGATCCCGCACATTTTACAAAGGAAGCGAGACAAATTCACTGACGATCGCAACCAAGGAATTGAGCGAGGGCAGCGTGATTTGCGTTCCTGTGGGCGAAGGATATTTCGAGTTGCCGGTTTCGGGCAGCCTCGAGGAATAGTTTGGCTGGAGAGTGTATGGCTACTGAAAAAACAATGGAAAAAATAGTATCCCTGGCTAAGCGCAGGGGTATTATATTCCCGGGTTCGGAAATCTATGGGGGACTTGCAAACGCATGGGACTATGGTCCTCTCGGGGTGGAGCTGAAGAACAACGTCAAGAAAGCCTGGTGGGAGAAATTCGTTCAAAGGAATCCGTACAATACCGGGGTGGATTGCGCGATACTTATGAATCCCAGGGTCTGGGAAGCATCCGGCCACATAGGAGGATTCAGCGACCCTCTCATCGACTGCAAGGAGTGCAAGACCAGGCATCGTGCGGACCAGCTGATCGAGGAATATAACAAGGCGAACGCAATAGAAATGCCGGTTGAAGGCATGGGCGATGAAGCCCTTATGGAATATATAAGGGATAAAAAGATTCCATGCCCTTCCTGCGGAAAGAGCAATTTTACAGAAATAAGGAAATTCAACCTTATGTTCAAGACTTTCCAGGGAGTCACAGAGGACAGCACGGCTGAAATATTCCTGCGCCCCGAGACCGCCCAGGGCATTTTCGTGAATTTCAAGAATGTCCAGAGGACGACCAGGAGGAAAATACCATTCGGCATCGGTCAGATAGGGAAGTCGTTCAGAAACGAGATAACACCCGGAAACTTCATATTCAGGACAAGGGAATTCGAGCAGATGGAGCTTGAGTTCTTCTGCGAGCCTGGCACCGACCTTGAATGGTTCGGCTACTGGAAAAATTTCTGCTACGAATGGCTCATCGGGCTGGGCATCAAACCTGAAAACATCAAGATGCGCGATCATTCGCCGGAAGAATTGTCCCACTACAGCAACGCCACGACGGACTTCGAGTACCTTTTCCCGTTCGGCTGGGGTGAATTGTGGGGGATAGCCGACAGGACCGATTTCGACCTCAGGCAGCATGCCGAGTATTCGGGCGAGGACATGTCGTATTTCGACCCTGTTGAAAACAAGAAATTCGTGCCATACTGCATAGAACCTTCGCTCGGCGTCGAAAGAATGCTGCTGGCATTCCTTTGCGAGGCATACGACGAGGAGGACATAGGCGAGGACGACATGAGGGTGGTGATGCGATTCTCAAACCAGCTGGCGCCATACAAGGCGGCTGTGCTCCCGCTTTCCAAAAAGCTTGCGGATGGGGCCAATGAGGTGTTTGAGATACTCTCCGCCGAATACAACTGCGAATACGACGAGACCGGAAGCATCGGGAAAAGATACAGGCGCCAGGACGAAATCGGTACGCCGTACTGCTTCACATTTGATTTTGATTCCCTTGAGGACAAATGCGTGACGGTCAGATACAGGGATACAATGGAACAAAAGAGAATCCCCATTGACGGGATATTGGAATTCATGAAAGAAAATATGAAATATTAATTTGGAGGAAAATAGAGAATGACTAAGTATGTATACCTCTTTAAAGAGGGGAATGCAGGGATGAAGGACCTGCTTGGAGGAAAAGGCGCAAACCTTGCGGAGATGACGGGGCTCGGGCTTCCGGTTCCAAGGGGATTCACGGTTACGACCGAGGCGTGCACCAGATATTACAAAGACGGCAGGATAATAGCCGATGACATAGTCGCACAGATTGAAAAAGCTTTGGAAGCCACCGAGGAAATGGTCGGCAAGAAGCTCGGCGACCAGGCGAACCCGTTCCTTGTTTCGGTAAGAAGCGGAGCTAAGGTTTCAATGCCCGGCATGATGGACACTGTTCTGAACCTGGGACTGAATGATACGGTCGTGGAAGGACTTGCAAAACTTACCGGGAACCCAAGGTTTGCATATGACAGCTACAGGCGCTTCGTGCAAATGTTCAGCGATGTGGTCATGGGAATAGAAAAATCGAAGTTCGAGCGTCTTCTCGACAACATGAAGGAAGAAAAGGGAGTCCATATCGATACCGAGCTTACGGCCGACGATATGAAGGAAGTTCTCAGGAAATTCAAGGCCCTCTATAAAAAGGAAAAGGGCGAGGATTTCCCGCAGGATCCCAAAAAACAGCTCATGGAGTCGATCAAGGCCGTTTTCAGGTCGTGGGACAATGAAAGGGCAATAATATACAGAAGGCTCAACGATATACCCGGAGACATAGGAACCGCTGTAAATATTCAGGAAATGGTCTATGGCAACATGGGCGAGGATTCGGGCACAGGTGTCGCATTCACGCGCAACCCGTCGACCGGAGAGAAGAAGCTCATGGGCGAATTCCTGATGAATGCGCAGGGCGAGGATGTCGTGGCGGGAATCAGGACCCCGCAGGAAATAGACAAACTCAAGGAAACCAACCCCGCCGTATATGCGCAGTTCATGGAGATAGCAGAAAAACTGGAAAGCCATTATCATGACATGCAGGATATCGAATTCACCATTGAAAAAGGCAAGCTTTTCATGCTTCAGACAAGAAACGGGAAAAGAACGGCGAACGCGGCGCTCAAGATAGCCGTCGACCTTGTCAGGGAAGGCGTCCTCACAAAGGAAGAAGCCATTATGAAAGTGGACCCAAGGCAGCTGGACGCACTGCTTCATCCGACATTCGCACCCTCGATGCTCAAGGATGCCAGGCCGATTGCAAGCGGACTTCCCGCATCCCCCGGTGCGGCCACAGGACAGGTGTATTTCACGGCGGACGATGCGGCGAATGCATTTGAGGACGGCGTCAGGAATATAATATTGGTAAGACTGGAAACCTCGCCCGAGGATATAGAGGGAATGCACGTTTCGCAGGGAATTCTAACAGCAAGGGGTGGAATGACCAGCCACGCGGCGGTCGTCGCAAGGGGAATGGGCACCTGCTGCGTATCAGGTTGCGGCGAGCTTAAGATAAACGAGGAAGAAAAATTCTTTACGGTCGGCGGACACCGGTTTGAAGAGGGCTCATGGATATCGCTTGACGGTTCCACCGGCAAGGTCTATGGCAGCAAGCTGCCTACGATCGACCCGGAGGTTACGGGCGACTTCGCCGAGTTCATTTCATGGGCTGACGAAATCAGGACACTCAAGGTCCGCACCAATGCGGATACCCCGCAGGATTCCGCAACAGCGGTCAAATTCGGGGCCGAGGGAATCGGACTCTGCAGAACCGAGCACATGTTCTTTGAAGCTGACAGGATAAGGGCTTTTAGGAAAATGATACTGGCGGAAACCCTTGAACAAAGGGAAGCGGCGCTCGCCGAGATCGAACCTCTCCAAAGGAAGGACTTTGAAGCCATATTCAAGGTCATGAAGGGATTCCCGGTTACCATAAGGTTCCTGGATCCGCCCCTGCATGAATTCCTCCCCAAGGAAAAAGAAGACATCGAGGAGCTTGCGGCTGAAATGAAAATACCAGTTAGCCAGCTTGAAGCCAAGATTTCGGACCTGCATGAGCAGAACCCGATGCTTGGACACAGGGGATGCCGGCTGGCCGTAACATATCCTGAAATTGCGATAATGCAGACAAAGGCAGTAATAAAGGCTGCCCTCAATGTCAACAAGGAAGGCGACACTGTGGTTCCCGAGATAATGATTCCTCTGGTAGGGGACCTCGTGGAGTTCAAATATGTGAAGAACCTGGTGGTAACGACAGCCGATGAGATGATTGCAGCCAGCGGGGACGACCTCAAATATATGGTCGGCACGATGATTGAAATCCCAAGGGCGGCTCTTACCGCCGATGAAATAGCGACGGAGGCGGAATTCTTCTCATTCGGGACAAATGACCTGACGCAGATGACATACGGCCTCAGCAGGGACGACGCGGGCAAATTCCTCGACGATTACTATGCAAAGAAGATATATGAATCGGATCCCTTCGCAAGGCTTGACAGGAAAGGCGTCGGAAGCCTCGTCAAGACCGCGGTCAGGCTTGGCAGGGAAACCAGGCCGGAAATAAAGCTTGGAATCTGCGGCGAGCACGGCGGAGATCCTTCATCCATAGAGTTCTGTTATCAGGCGGGCCTCAATTATGTATCATGCTCACCTTACAGGGTGCCCATCGCAAGGCTTGCGGCCGCCCAGTCGGTAATAAAAAACAGATAATCAAACACTGATAAAAAGGAGCGCAGGGGCGCTCTTTTTTTTTGACATTCAAAGGGTGCCCTAAAAAAAACGAAATACTTTCAAGGGTGCCCTGAAAAAACGATATGCTTTAAAGGGTGCCCTAAAAAAACGAAATACTTTCAAGGGTGCCCTAAAAAAAACGAAATACTTTAAAGGGTGCCCTGAAAAAACGATATGCTTTAAGGGGTGCCCTAAATAACGTTCGGGAAAACCGGACGTACTGATGATGTTAAAATTGCAGGGATGAAATCAGTTGGTTCTGAATCTAAAACGTTCGCTGAATATATTGGCTATTATGCCGGCCAGCACAAGAACTGCCCCGGCCAATGCAAAGGCCGTAGGGATTTCATGG
>JAFGQE010000085.1 GCA_016935835.1 Clostridia bacterium
AGCGCCTTTTCGATTCTTTTCATATCCGGATGAACGGAACAGTCGCCGCCGGAGTAAAGCGAATAGGCATAGCCGGTGCCGACAACCTCGCCGGGCATGATGACAACAATGCTTACGTCGTCGAATTCAGGAAGGATCCTCAGTTTTTCGCCTCTTCCAAAAGCGCGCTGCGTTCCGCCCATGACGCAGAAAGGAACATCCGACCCGACCCGCAATGCCAATTCTTGCAGTTTCTCAGTGCCATAATTAGTACAGTATAGTTTGTCCAGTCCGCGCAGGACGGCCGCGGCATCGCTGCTTCCCCCTCCAAGCCCCGAAAACGAGGGTATGTTCTTTTCAATTGTGATGTGCACCCCTGATTTTTGCGGATTTATTCCCGCTGAATCCAGGAAGACCTCTGCGGCAGCATAAGCGGTATTGGTTCTTCCGGTCGGGATGGACGGGTCATCGCAGCAAATGTTTATGCCGCGGTCAATCTTAAGAACTATTATGTCGCACAGCGATATGCTTTGCATGATGGTGTCTATGTCATGGTATCCATCGGATCTCTTCCTAAGAATATTAAGTCCGAGGTTAATCTTTGCAAAGGCTTTTTCACGTATCATATCAAACTCCGGTCCGGCCTAGACATTCAGCAAGACCTTGATTGCCTCGTTTCTTTCCATCATCAAAAAACCGCGGTTGATGTCCTCCATGGATATTTCATGGGTGATTACGGGGTCAATGGAAGAGGAATGGGTAAGAAGAAACCTGTCGCACTGTTCCCATGTCTCATACATTCTTCTGCCGCTGACGCCTTTTACAGTCAGTCCCTTGAATATTATGCGGTTGCTGATGTCAAGGGTGATGTCGGCGGGAGGAAGACCAAGCAAAGCCATGTCCCCGCCTTTTGCTATTATATTGAAAGAAAGAAGGATGGCCGACGGCGCTCCGCTCATTTCAAGAACCACATCGGGGCCATGCCCGTTGAAATATTCAATTACCCTTGATCCCGTTCCCGCCTCAAAAGGATTGATGGCAATGTCGGCGCCTATCTTCATGGCGATTTTACGCTTGAACTCGTTGGGCTCGCTGACCATGATTTTATCAGCCCCCATATACCTGGCAATGGCTATGGCAAAAAGTCCGATGGATCCCGCACCCGAAATGAACACGTTCCGTCCGCTGACAGGCGAAACGCTGACCGTGTGCATGGCGTTTCCCAAGGGATCCATTATTGATCCGTATTTGTCGGCGATTTCATCCTTAAGCGGCCAGACATTTGAGGCGGGCATCATAAGATATTCGGCAAAACACCCGTCCCTGTCGACGCCTATGATCCGCACATTGTCGCATATGTGGAAATTTCCATCCAGGCAGCTCTTGCATTTGTTGCAAACTATATGTCCTTCCGCCGATACCCGCTGGCCAGCCTTAAGGTGACTGACGTTCCTGCCGGCTGTTTCAATTACACCGGCAAACTCATGGCCGATTATCAGCGGCGGTTTTATTCTTTCCTCCGACCACCGGTCCCAGGAATATATATGGAAATCAGTTCCGCATATGCCTGCCTTTTTGATTTTTATAAGGACATCATCATCCGATATCACCGGAATTTCCGTATTTCCAATCTCTATGTTGCCTTTGCCGGGCCTTGCTTTAAGTATTGCCTTCATCAGGATACCCTTTCTATAATTAAAATCAATGCGTTCAATGCTGTCTCAGGTTCCTCCGCAGTCTTTTGAAAATACAGATTTGTTAGAGCAGTTGTCCGGATTTTCAATTTCAATGGTTACATCCTGTATGCCCATTTCACCCAGGGTGGCCTTGATGCTTCTCTTGATTTCAACGGTTTCCGTTATATCAGGATTATCGCGCACGCAAAGATGAAAAGTCATTATATTGTTTTCCCCGTCCAGGGTCCATAGCTTGGTGCCGTGTATGTTGAGTACCCCGGGATGCCTTTTGGCTATTTCCCTTTCGATTTCCTCGACATTATATCCCTCGGGGACGGCCTGAAGAAATATCTTGATGATCTGACTGAAATTCTGGAAAATATTTTTCAGAACAAAAGCCGTTATGAGAAGCGAAAGCACAGGGTCCAGAACAGGGATTTCCACAAATACAAGCACAATGCTTATTATAAGGACGGCAACCCAGCCAAGCACATCCTCAAGCAAGTGAAGCGAAACAACCCTCTCTGCGATTTTCTTTCCCCTTCTCAGCTGAAGCACGGCTGCGCCGTTTATGATAATCCCAAGGACGGCAAGGACGATCATGCCGCGGGCATCGGGAAGTTCGGGACTGAAAAGCCTCGGGACCGCCCGGACTATTACGAATCCAGATCCAACCAGAAGAACCATTGCATTTACAAGGGCTCCGATCAATGAAAGCCTCTTATACCCGTAGGTGTAGACGAAATTGCCCTTTTTACCGGAACGTTTTTCCAAAAACCACGACAAACCAAGGGAAAGGCTGTCGCCCAGGTCATGTATGGCGTCGGAAAGAATGGCAACGCTGTTAGTAAGTATCCCTCCGACCAGCTCAATGATTACGAATGCGGCATTAAGAAAAAAGGCAATGCCGATGTTCCTGCGGCTGTTGGTATCGGATGAGTGGACATGTGCGTGATTGTGCGGCATAGGCTTCCTCCACCCATATTATATATCAAAATACCCGATTGTATTTAGCGAAGAACGGAAAACCAAATTTATATCCATATGCGGCTAAAGGGCGCGGCAACAGGCTGAAGGCTTTCGGATTATCGCGGCGGTGTTTTTCTGAAGACAAAAAAAGAGGGCTGGCGCCCTCTTTTCAATATTGATTTTTACAACAGCGGGATTATGAGCTTCAGTAGGAAAAGCACAACGATTACATACATCATCGGATGAATGTCCTTGCCCTTTTTATTGATTAGCTGAAGGATTGTAAACGTAATGAAACCGAACATCATGCCGTCCGCTATGCTGCTTACTATGGGCATAATGACAATGGTAAGGAACGCCGGTATTGCGTTGGTGTAATCCGTGAAGTCAATGTCCTTGATGGCCTTCATCATCATAAGTCCTACGATTATCAAGGCCGGTGCGGTTGCAAATGCCGGAACCGCAAGGAATATGGGCGAGAAAAACAGGGCCAGAATGAACATGCCCGCCGCGGAAACAGCCGTCAGACCGGTTCTTCCACCGACCTCAACGCCTGCCGCACTCTCGATGTAGCTTGTTACCGTCGATGTTCCAAGAACAGCACCTGCGGTCGTGCCTACGGCATCGGCCATGAGGGCGCCCTTCGCATTGGCCAGCTGGCCTTTTTCATCAAGAAGATTTGCCTGGCTTGCAACTCCAACAAGGGTTCCGATAGTGTCAAACATGTCAACCATAAGGAAGGCGAATACGATGACCAGGAAATCGATTCCGAGTTTCAATGCTCCGCTGAAATCGAACTTGAAGAAGATCGGAGCTATCGAAGGAGGCATTGATATGATCGCTGAAGGATACAGGCTGAACAAACCTGCACCAGGGTCGGGAACATACCATCCGATGGCCTGTGCGCCGACGCCAAGAAGGTAAGTAAGAAGAATTCCCCAGAGGATCGAACCCTTGACCTTGAAATAAAGCATTACGCCCATTGCGAGAAGACCGACGAAAGCGAGGATTACCTGCGGAGACGTGAAGCTTACGCCAACGGAAAAACCAAGCCCGGTCTGAAATCCGATGAAGGCGATGAAAAGGCCTATTCCTGCGGTTATGGCAAGCTTCAGGTTCTTCGGTATCGCATTTACAATGGCTTCCCTGAATTTAAAGAGAGTGAGGAGTATGAAGATAAGGCCTTCGATCAATATTGCCGTAAGGACTATCTGCCATGACACCCCGCCCGCTACGATACTGGCAAAGAACGCGTTGAGTCCCATTCCCGATGCGAGGGCTACAGGGTAATTTGCGAAAAATGCCATGCACAATGTTCCTATGATTGCGGCTATTGCCGTTGCGGTGAACAACGCACCCGAATCCATTCCCGTGCTGGAAAGAATCAATGGGTTTACGGCAAGAATGTAAGCCATTGCCAGAAACGTCGTAATGCCTGCGATCATTTCTGTTTTTACATCGGTGCCGTGCTCCTTGAGCTTGAACAACTTCTGCATAAGACAACCTCCAAAAAAGATTTGATATATGGATTAAGCAAAGCATTCCCCGGCTTTGCCTGTTCCCGTATGATTTGGTTTGCGCAAGTTTCGTCCCCCCGGATGAAAAGCTTCAAACATAGAAAGATTATATAATTCAAAAAGACAATAGTCAATAAAATTTATTACCAGCTGCTAATAGCGCGAATAGATTTGAAAACAAGGCTGTCCAAATAAAAAAGAGTCTGATGAAAAGACTCTTTTTCAACAAATTATTCCAACCAAATCATTTGTATACAGTGAACAATGTTCCTATTACCGGCAAGGGTTTCTGCTGCATGTTGACGGCGTTGATTATTCCAATTATCGCAAGGACAAACAATGCGATTCCGCCGACCCAGCTGACTACTCCGCCGATTACGGGAATGTATCCGATAATACCGACGATAACACTGAAAATCGTCAGGATTATCCCCTGGTTTATATGGAATTTTACGAATGGATCATTTTTATGCTCGGTAAGAAGGGGAACAATCCATAAAATCCATAAATAACACAAAACCGCCATAACCTTATTATTGCTGCTATCTGCCATTTTGAAGCTCCTTTCACATGTTTGAATAAAGATATTATACCACTTAAAAAGCGTTGGCACACCATTAAATATAACCCTGTACGGGCCAGGGAGGAATTTCAGTGGGATAACAGCAGCATGAGGATGTATAATGACATTGGATGAAATTGAATTAAACGGAGGCATGCAATGAATGGAAAAGAAATTTTTGCAATTATGGGGAAAGGTGAAAAACCGCCGGTAATTCCTTTTGTTCCGACAATATTCGAGCATAGCGCCAGGGTCATAGGCAGGAGGCCGTCCGAGATAGCGCTCGATGAAGACCTTTTGGTTGAAAGTCAGCTTGCCGCCTATGAATTATACCGGCACGACCTGGTCGCGGTCGGGGTTGATATTTATAACATTGAATTCGAGGCACTCGGCGCAAAAGTAAATTTCCCGGATAACGAGGAGCTCCCTTCGATTAGTGAAACAATGGTTGAAACGGCTGAAGACATCAGCAGGCTCAGGGTTCCGGATCCCGAAAAAGACGGAAGAATGCCTATGTTTCTTAATGCGGTCGATAGAATAAACAAAAAAATCGGTCACGAGGTCATCGTAAACGGGTCTGTTGCAGGTCCATTCACGCTTGCCGCCATAATGAGGGGATTTGAAAATTTTGTAATGGATCTTGTCATGGATCCGGATTTTGCATTTGAGCTGATGGAATTTGCAAACAAGGTAAGCCTCGCTTTTGCAAAGGGTTTCATCGAAAGGGGAGCCGGGATATCAATCAACGAATCATGGATTGCACCTCCTTTGCTGTCGCCGGCATTCTACGGCGATTATGTGGTCGGATTTGAAAAGACTTTGATAGATGGGATTAAAAAGGCGGGACAAAGGAATGTTGCCCTGATAAGCGGGGGAAATACAACGGAAATACTTGACGACATGGTCAGGACCGGAACATCTCTTCTTCTTGCCGACAGCGAATGCGACAGGAAATACTATAAAAAAATATGTGCGGAAAACGGAATATTGATGAGGGCGAGCATATCACCCGCAATTGTGGAAAAAGGGGATGCCGGTGAAATGAAAAAAGCCGCTTTGCAGGTCATCGGGGAATGCAATGATTATCAGAAATTTATATTCGGATGCGGGATAGTCAGTTATGATACCAAACCGGAGAGCGTGCTGGGGCTTAAGAAAATTGTGAGGGAATATGGCAACTGAATTTGTTAAATCGATGAAATATGATAAGGATTGGATAAGGCTCAACATGATGGGGCCCAATCCGATCCAGCTTCTGGAATTGCTTTCAAATAAAATGGACTTAAGGCAAGGGATGCGTGTTCTTGACCTTGGATGCGGGATGGCGCTGACCTCCATTTTTTTAGCCATGGAATTCAATGTTGAGACATGGGCGACAGATCTCTGGATACCTGCATCCGCCAATTACAAGCGGATAATCGAAGCGGGACTTGATGGAAAGGTTCACCCAATACATGCCGAAGCCCATGACCTGCCATATGCGGATGAATTCTTCGATGCAGTGGTAAGCATCGATGCATACCATTATTTTGGCACCGACCCCGGGTATATGGACGGATATTGCGCCAGACTGCTGAAGCCAGGCGGTCAAATAGGAGTTGTCGTGCCCGGTGTATCGTATGAAATCGGAGCAGGATTGTCCCCGGAAGGCCTGGAGGAATTCTGGGACAAGGATTTTGACACATTCCACACGGCGGATTGGTGGGAGTCACTATGGAAAAAGAGCAATATGATAGAAACAGAAGTTTGCGAGAAAATGCCGCTTGGTAAAAAGATATGGCAGGAGTCCGAATGGAGACAGGGCGAGCATGGGTCGGACAACGACAAAAGGATGCTCATGGCTGATAAAAACGACGCTCTTGCCATGATAATGCTGACCGGAAGAAGGAAATGTAAAACAGGCGGTTTGATTGAAACATCAGAATGAGGCAATAAAAAGCCACCCCGGATAAGGAGTGGCCTTTTGGCGCGCCCAACAGGATTTGAACCCGAAACCTTTCGGTCCGTAGCCGAACGCTCTATCCAATTGAGCTATGGGCGCAAGCGTAATATATAATAATATAATAATAGTGAAAAAGCAATACGATGGACATGCGCGGCATCCGATGTACAATGTACAGCGAAGCAAAGAGTGGTTTGACAAGATACAGGGAACAAAATCGCATATTGAGCGTCAAATAAATATACGGGCGGGATTGATGGAAAACACGAACATTGAAAACAAGACATACACAATGAAGGCTTATAAATACGACGGAAGGCTGCATTACGAGCAACCACTGCAACTGGAGGGGAGGTTTCGCGACCATTTGGTTCTTTCGGGAGCCGGCGGAAGGAAGCTGACACATTATACGAGGGATGCCGTCTATACATTTCGCGAGACATCAAGGGAATTCTTTTTTTTGGACCGCTGGTATACCGCGGCGCTTGTCTACGGCGGGCATGGGGAAGTTCAGTATGTGTACTGCAATATAGCGGTCCCTTGCCGTATAACGGATGAAACCGTGGAATTCGTTGACCTTGATGTCGATGTGATTGTAAGAGCGGGCAGGATAGAGGTTCTTGACATGGACGAGTTTGAGGAGAACAGATCAAAATACGGCTATGAGGAAAGTCTTGTTGCCAGGGTATTGCAGGCGGTCGATGAAGTAAAAAGTGACATTCTGGAAAGAGCATACCCGTTTGAAGATGTTGTTTTAAATAACAGCAAGCCATAGTTTACAAAGAAACAGACAGAGTATATAATTTATAAGAGTCTTGAAAAAAGCATTTACAAGGAGGGAAATGATGATAAATAAAAAATTGGCCTTAGTGCTGGTAGTAATTCTCGTAATGGCACTTGGATTTGCATCATGCAACCAGTCGGAAAGATATGACCAGGATCAGCTGACTAGTGCACAGGCAAGGGTAAACGCCGTGGAAACAAGTTATACCGTGGTTGAGGCGAGCGAAGAGTATGCTGGTGTTAAATATGTCTTCCCGAAGATCGAAGGCATGGTGAACATGTCCAAGCAGGCGGATGCAAATGGAAACATGAAGAGACTGAACACCAAGACCGCCATGGGAAATGATGGTCAAAGGGGAGCCATATCAAATACATATGAAGTAATGATTGCAAATGACAAGCTGCTTTCGGTCATATTCCCCACAACCCTCGATTATAATCTTGAAACAAGATCGCTGGTAATGCTTGTGGAGCAACATAAGTTCATCTATTCGATAGAGAATCTTTTTGGCAAGGCAGAGGATAATCCGGCTTTTTCAGATATGCGCGCAGTCTTTGAGGCAGCGGGTACGGACCCGTCGTTTACGGATGACGACTTCAGGAAAAAGCTCGTTTACTTCGAAGGGGAAGACATGAAGGACCTGACTCTCCATATAACTTATTTTACGGACAAGGCTTATGACATATCCATATCATTCAACGATGTAATTGATTATCTTACCGAAGAAAAGGCGGAAATGTTCGATTTTGCAAAATAATTAGAATTTATTCAGACAGAGGGGCCCATTGAAAATGGGCTCCTTTTTTATTTTGGAAGCTTTATGTACCTGGGGGAAGAACCCGAAACGAAGCCGGACTCAAAAAAACCCGTCGATTTTAGAAAATGGGAAAACCCATCCAACCCGGGAATAGCATCCACATACCACACCTTTGCCTCGGGGAATCGTTTGAATATAAAATCAAGTGACTTTCTGCCAATTCCCAGGCCTTGGTATGAGGGCAGAATAAAAATTCTTTCAAGCTGAAAAGTCGAGTTTCCTGTTTTAAAAACAACAAGGCCTCCGACAAGCACCCCGTCAAATGTTATTTTAAAAAGATAACCGCCGGATGCGGCATCTGCATACCAGCCCGGGTCGTTGCTCCCAATCGGTTTCAGAGAGGCTCCGGATGAAAATGCTTCCGCGGAAATTGATGAAATATATGGGATATCCCCTGGGCTGGCCTTGTCAATATAAAGCATGTATTTCTCCTTTCTTGCCAGTTTGCAGCAAATGAAAACAAAAACGCCGCAATCAGTAAATGACCGCAACCCCGAAAGGTTCAAGACGCAGGCATTCGCCAAGACGATCCTTGCTTATTGCATCGGTATATGCCCTGTCCAGCGGAACAATCACAGGCGTTTCGTTGTGGTTCATCACGAATATGCAGTCGCTGCCACTGGCCGTTCTAAATACGGTTTCAACTCCTGGCACGGGACGCAGGGGAGTTCTGCGCACACCCGCCTTTTCGGAAATATAGTCGAATATTTTTGAATAAGACGGCATGTCGGTGTTGAATCCGATGTAGTAGACCTTTCCCTTGCCAAAGTTGTTTACGGTAATGCAAGGAGTGCCTGAGTAAAAACCACCGGTGTATTCCGCAAGGACGGTTGAGTCCTTCCCATTGATAATGTCACACCAGGTGTTTGCATTCAAACTGCCGGTTATTCCTGAAACGGGACGGACCGAACTTCCGGCGGCATCGTAATTGATTACATCTATTCCGCAGAGTTCCCTGAAATAACCCGGGAGAACGAGTCCGTTGATTTTATTGTACAAGTCCCTGTTTCCGGAACGGAAAGTAATCGCAAGACATCCTCCTCCCGACACATACGAAGCCAGCAATGAGGCTTCTTCCTCGGAGGAGATGTTGTATGCAGGCATTACAACCAGCCGATACGCCGCCAGGTCCGGGCACATGGCCCTGACATCGCAATTAATGTTCAGTGAGGTTATTGAATTATGAATCGTGTACAGAATCCGGTTGTAGTCAAAATTCTCAGAGTGTTTTT
This sequence comes from Clostridia bacterium, assembly GCA_016935835.1. Taxonomy (GTDB): domain Bacteria; phylum Bacillota; class Clostridia; order DUPQ01; family DUPQ01; genus JAFGQE01. The sequence continues at coordinate 9,479 of JAFGQE010000085.1, forward strand.
GATATGCGTGGGACCATGTGTTGTCAAATGAATTCAGTATGCAGACATCCGAGGTTATCCGTGAACCTGTGACAATCTCGCTGATTGCTTCAAGTTCTTTCCCTGTCTGTTTGATTTCATCGTATCTTTGGCGGGGAACGCCGTCATGGTCAAGTATTCCATGCCAGTACTGTTCGGTTCCAAAAAGAGCGGGCCTCCACCTGAAATATACCAGTCCGTCAGCGCCATGAGCAACGGATTGGTATGCCCAAAGCCGGATTTCGCCCGGCCGCGGGGTTTCGTGCATATAGTTCCAGCCATTCTGTCCGCTGCACTGCTCCATGACCCAATACTTGTCATTCCTGTACCCGCGCACCTTGTCATGGTTGTAGGAAACTTCCGAAAGGGAGGAAAAAGGTCCGTGTGCAATATTTGGGTAACAATCCCAAGAGATGAATTCAAACGGCTCGGCGAGCTTGTAATAATCAAGATCATAGAAACTGCCCATGAAATTGTGTGTTATGGGAACATTTACGCCATATTTACGAAGTTCATTTATCTGAAAAACGGCATAATCAAATACGGAGTCCGAGGCGAATCTGCAATAATCCAGGAACAATCCGGGATTGTGGGCATGCATTCCGGCGGCCTTGTTGTCGCATACTGTATCGGCCGGGAGAACCACGCTTTCAAACGAGGGATAATGCTGACCCCAAAAAGACATTCCGAGTTTTTCATTCAGTGCGGCTATGCTGCCGTATTTTGACTCCAGCCATTTTGAAAAAGCCGTGGAGCAATTATGGCAATAGCATCTGACCGTATCGTGGCAGCCGAATTCATTGTCAAGCTGCCAGGCGATCACGTTTTTATTTCCGGAATAACGGACAGCCATTTCCTTGATTATTTTCCGGGAATATTCCTTGAAAACAACGCTGTTGAAGCAATAGTGCCGCCTGGAGCCAAAGCCCCTTGTCTTGCCGGAGCCGTCCGTTTGATAAATATCGGGATGCAAATCCATAAGCCATTTGGGAGGGGCTGCCGTTGGAGTGCAAAGAACGATATTCATTCCTGCTGAGGAAGCCATCCCGATGATTTTGTCAAGAAGGGTAAAATCAAAATGACCTTCGGATGGTTCAATGACTGACCACATGAACTCGGCTATTCTGATTGTGTTGATGCTTGCTTCCCTCATTAGCCGCAGGTCCTCGGGCCACCTGTCCTCAGGCCAGTGCTCGGGATAGTAATCTGTACCGTAAATCATCAAAATCTCCTCCGGCGGATAAACTCAAGGGCCGGCTGCCCTGCCGGCGGGACATTCAACCCAGAATATTATACCACAGGCTGCCGCCGGGAATGTACCCGTGCGATATGAATAATCAGAACAAAGCAAGTGAAGGGACAAAATTGAATTGATAATTGATTTTACATCATTTATAATAACTCCATGAGGCAAAAAAAGAGAATGATAGGCGGGGTCATAACCCCTCATTACAAAAACACTGCTAAGTCTGAAACAAAAATCATGCCCGTTCCCGATAAAGTAGAAATCCCAATGGTTCACCATATAGGCGCTCCTTGTTTGCCTCTTGTAAAAAAAGGCGACGAGGTGATGGTCGGGACCAAAATAGGCGACAGTGAAAAATTTGTCAGCGCCCCGGTGCACTCAAGTGTTTCGGGAACTGTTTCAGATGTAAGAAAAATACTTTTCCCAAATGGCTCGTATGTGGATTCGGTAGTCATCAAGACAGACGGCAGGCAGACAGTGGACCCGGGAATAAAACCTCCTGAGGTCAATACAAGGGAAGATTTTCTAAAGGCGATCAGGGAATCCGGACTGGTCGGACTGGGCGGGGCCGGATTTCCGGCCCATGTCAAGCTAAACCCCCCGAAGGATAAGAAGATCGATTATCTTTTGATAAATGCAGCCGAATGTGAACCATATATAACCTCGGACTACAGGGAGACGATTGAGAATTCATGGAATGTTATAAGCGGTATAAACATTGTCATGGAATTCCTCGGAATAGAAAACGTAATAATCGGGGTGGAGGACAATAAGCCCACAACTATAAAAATACTGAATGACATTGCCGATACAGATAAAAAAATCACAGCGGTGCCATTGAAATCCAAATATCCGCAGGGTGCTGAGAAAATGCTGATATATGCCCTTACGGGCAGGATTGTTCCGGCCGGCGGACTCCCCATGGATGTCGGGGTCATAGTGATGAACGTCGCAAGCATATCCTTCGTCGCCAAATACATGAAGACGGGGATGCCGTTGGTCAGCAAGAGGCTGACGGTTGACGGGGCGGTAATCAGGGAGCCTTCGAACGTGGAGGTATGCGTTGGTACGTATATCAGGGACCTTATGGATTTCTGCGGTGGTTTCACGGAAGACCCCTATAAGATACTTATGGGCGGGCCGATGATGGGCGTCGCACAATATACCCTTGACATGCCGGTGCTCAAGCAAAACAATGCGATACTGGCATTCAACAAGAAGCAAAGCACCCTGCCGGAGCAGACTGCCTGCATCAGATGCGGAAGATGCGTAAGGGCCTGTCCCATGAAATTGATGCCGCAGCAACTGGATATATTCGCAAATTCGAACAACACTGTGCAGCTGGAGAAATTCAACGTCTCAAGCTGCATTGAATGCGGGACATGCTCATATGTATGTCCGGCGAAAAGGCACCTTGTCCAGGCGATAAGAAAAGGCAAGACACTGGTCAGCATGAGCAGGCAAAAAAAGTGAAATTTACCCGATATATAAAGCAAATTGAAAAGGCGAGTTCTTGAAATGGCAGAAAACAGACTTATCGTAAACTCTTCCCCGCATTTGAAAGGCATGAGAAGCACAAGCGGAATCATGCTTGATGTAATAATCGCGCTTATACCTGCAGTAATTCTCAGCGTTTACTTTTTTTCCTATATCGCGGCGCTGGTAATTTTGGTTTCCGTCGCATCCTCGCTGTTTTTTGAATTCCTATACAATCTGGCATCACATAAAAAACAGACCCTGGGAAACCTGAGCGCCGTTGTAACCGGCGTGATACTGGCGCTGAACCTTCCGCCGGCAAAATCATCCATATGGATAGCGGCGGTGGGATCTTTCGTGGCGATTATAATAGTAAAGATGCTGTTCGGCGGACTGGGAAAGAATATATTCAATCCCGCCATGGCGGCAAGGGTTTTCCTTACGGTGTCGTTTGCAGGGCAAATGACGTCATGGTATGCTCCCGGGGTCGACGGCATCACGTCGGCGACGCCTCTCGCAATGGCGCAGAACGGCATGACGACAGGATATATGGATCTTTTTCTGGGGAACATACCGGGAAGCCTTGGTGAAACGAGCGCTCTTGCGATTCTCATCGGATTCATATGGCTGATATCAAGGAGAGTCATAACGTGGCATATTCCAACCGCTTTCATTGCTTCCACGGCTTTGTTCACTTTTATATTCGGACAGGATCCGCTTTTTCACATCCTGTCGGGCGGGTTGATGCTGGGAGCCGTCTTCATGGCCACTGATTATGTCACATCGCCGACTACATGGAAGGGGAAAATGATATTTGGATTTGGATGCGGACTCATAACAGCGGCAATAAGGGTGTTCGGAAGCCTGCCCGAGGGAGTTTCGTTCTCCATATTGTTCATGAATGCGGTTGTGCCCCTGATTGACAGGTACACGGTGCCAAAAAGCTTCGGAGAGGTGAAAAAGAATGCGTGACATACTGAAACCTGCGGTCAGCTTGCTTATTATATGCATCTTCATAACTTTCTCGGTAGCCTTGGTATACAATGTCACCGCTGAAACCATTGCGGAAAGAGAATGGGAAGCCCTTAACATCGCAATGAATGAGGTTCTTCCGGGCGGAGCGCCGTTTGAAGATATAACGGAAGCTTTTCCCGGGATTTCCGATTCCGGGGGAACGATAAAGATAACAGGGGCATTCAGGTCTGAAAAGGGATATGTGTTCAACATGATCGCACCGGGATACGGCGGCGATGTAGCGGTGATAATAGGCATAGACGAAAACGCAAGTATCAGCGGACTTAGGCTTGGCTCAAATAATGAAACCCCGTCGCTGGGCAAAAGGGCTGAAGAGGAATTCTTCACATCAAGGTTTTTCGGGATAAATACAAGTGAAAACATCGGTGACTCGGTTGATTCCATAAGCGGTGTTACCATAACATCCACGGCTGTAAAGAAAGCGGCGCAAAAAGCCTGCGAATATTATAATGAATACAAGGGGGGCGGCAGGTGAAGAAGCTTTTCAGGGAATTTACAAAAGGACTTGTAAAAGAAAACCCGATATTCGTGCTTGTTCTCGGCATGTGTCCTACGCTTGCGGTTACCACCACTGCGGGAAACGGCCTTGGCATGGGAGCTGCGGCGACCGTAGTATTGCTCGGTTCAAACATAGTCATATCCGCATTGCGAAAGCTAATACCGGACAAGGTAAGGATACCCGCATATATAACTGTGATAGCGGGGTTTGTAACCATTGTACAGCTGTTGCTTAAAGCTTATCTGCCCGACCTGGACAAAGCCCTTGGCATATTCATACCGCTGATAGTTGTCAATTGCATAATTCTTGCAAGGGCGGAAATGTACGCCAGCAAGAATGGCATTGCGGGATCCATGGCCGATGCCCTGGGGATGGGCCTTGGTTTTACCGCCGCGCTTTTTATAATCGGGTCGGCAAGGGAAATAATCGGATCCGGCTCGTTCCTGGGAATGGATGTTTTTGCAGGGGCTCTTCCACCGGCGACTGTTTTCATCCTCCCGCCGGGTGGCTTTCTTGTGCTTGGACTGCTGATGGCACTGTTCAATAAAATTTCAAAAAAGAACCCTTCGGCAAAAATGGATTGCGCTTCATGTCCCCTTCACTGCGGCCTGAACAAGGAGGTTGTTGAATGAGACAGATAATATTTGTAATCATGGGAACCATATTGGTGGAAAACTTTGTTCTCCAGAAGTTCCTGGGAATATGTCCTTTTTTAGGCGTGTCCAAAAAAATGGACTCGGCAATCGGCATGAGCGGGGCGGTTGTGTTTGTCATGACCCTGGCATCGGCGGTTACCTGGGCTGTAAACGAGTACATATTGCTGCCGAATGAACTTGAATTCCTGCGAACCATATCATTCATACTGGTGGTCGCCGCCCTTGTTCAGTTTGTTGAGATAATATTAAAGAAATTCATAAAGCCCCTGTATAAATCACTTGGCATTTATCTGCCGCTGATAACAACAAACTGCGCGGTGCTTGGCGTAGCCCTCCTGAACATCCAAAGGACCTATGGATTCGGGATGTCGGTGCTTTACGGGTTCTCCGCGGGACTTAGCTTCATGGTGGCATTGATACTATTTTCAGGCATAAGGGAACGGCTGGAGACAGCGGATGTGCCGGATGCATTCAAAGGACTTCCGATAGCATTGGTTTCCGCTGCGTTTTTATCGCTGGCATTCATGGGATTCCAGGGATTGTTTTCTTTTTGATATTATTTGATTAGGGAGTAGCATGAATTCAAATTTACTTACATCTGTAGCATATATCGGGGGACTGGGACTTTTATTCGGAATAATCCTTGCCGTTGCATCGAAGCTCTTCGCGGTTAGGAGGGACAGAAAAGTGGAAGAAGTGCGCGAAGCGCTCCCGGGCGCGAATTGCGGGGCATGCGGATATTCCGGATGCGATGCGTATGCGGAAGCGGTTGCAGCCGATGAATGTGATATAACCCTGTGTACCGTCGGCGGTGAATCCGTATGCCGGGCGCTTGAAAAGATAACCGGGAAGGAAGCGGTCGGAGGAGAAAGAAAAGTTGCCAGGGTTTTATGCGGCGGAACACTTGAAAACAGAAAAAAGAGCTTTGAATATTCAGGATTGCAAACCTGTCTGGATGTTCAGATGCTTTACAGCGGCAACAACATATGCGGATACGGGTGCCTCGGAATGGGCGATTGCGTCAGGGCGTGCCCGTTCGATGCGATAAGGATGATCGAGGGTGTTGCATTTATTCTGGAGGATAAATGCAAAAGCTGTGAAATCTGCATCGGGGTTTGTCCAAAGCATATAATTGAAATGGTTCCCGAGAGCGCCGCGGTCACCATAGCCTGCTCGAACAAGGACAAGGGAGCGGTGGCAATGAAAAGTTGCAAAACTGCTTGCATAGGGTGCGGAAAATGTGTAAAGGCGTGTCCTGTGGATGCCATCGAGGTGAAAGACTTCCTTGCGAAGATAGATTATGAAAAATGCATCAATTGCGGCAAATGCATAGAAGTCTGTCCTACCAATGCAATTCTAAGATACAATAATAAAAGAAAGAAAATAGTCAGAAAACCCAAAATAAACGAAGAGGCCTGAGAGGCCTCTTTTTTACGCATCGAAAAATGCTTTATAGGAGGGGAATTTGTCCTTGCCAAACGGAATTGTTCAATTTCCGTCTATGAGTATGATTTGCGGACAGGCATAAAGCGTAAACTTTCAAATGGTAAAAGAAAACCCGGTTGGTGTATAATAGTTCCTGACGGTTGAAGGAATCCGATTGCAAAGAACGGCCGTCGGCGGAGGCATGAAATTGAAGATAATTGACAAGGAAATGAAGCTGTTCGGTAAAATAAGCCTGCTGGACATACTTATTGTCGCAGTTGCCATTGTGATTGTCGTCGCGGCGGTCCGGTATTTCGGCAGCCATGGAACGGGACTGGGGTCCGCCGACACAACCCCGATTGTTTATGAAGTCATGATCAAGGAAGTTGACATGGAAACCGCCATGGAAATAAAGGCCGGTTATGAAGTCAGGGACCGGGTCAAGGGATATGAAAGGGGTGTGGTGATAAGCGTTGAAATGGTGCTTCACTCCGAGAAAACCACGGACCTGACGACCGGCGCCCAAAGGCTTGAGGAGTATCCGGGCCTTTATGATGCAGTTGTAAGGATAAAGACGGACGCGGAGGTCACGGACAGATATATAATGCTGTCCGGCAACCGCATGGACATAGGAAAGGAAGCGTACCTTCAGATCGGACCAAACGTATACAAAAGCTGGGTTTCGGCAATTGAAATCACGGGGCGGGAGGAAGGCAGATGAAGGAGACAAAAACCAAGGGGAAACTTTTCAGCCGGTTCAATCTTTTTGATTTGTTCATATTGCTGATAATAATGACTGTTGCGGCGGGGGTCTATTTTGTTTTTATAAAGGACAACGACAATATGGACAAGGAAACCATAAAGGTTCGTTACGAGCTGTTGCTCGAGGAGCCAAGGAAGGGTCTGTATATCGATGCGTTTTCCCCCGGTGAAAAAGTGTATTTCAAGGAAAGTGACATTTTGATCGGGACGATCACTGGAATCAAGGTTGACGATGCATGGGAATACGAGGCGGACCTGAACGGCAACTGGGTCAGGGCGAAGACCGAGGGATTTTATAACATCACGCTTATAATCGAGGCCGACGCTGTAAGGGCGGGCGACGGATATATAATCCACGGCAACTGGAACGCCTTCAAAGGAACATCAATCGAATTTTCAACCAGAAGGTATACGACGATCGGAATGGTTGTATCCCTGGAGGAAGAATGACGGGAAAGCGAATACTTATAACTGCCATGGCCCTTGACATAGGTGGAGCCGAGACTCATGTAGTTGAGCTTGCAAAAAAGCTCGCAGCTTATGGAAACAAGGTTCTGGTAGCTTCAAACGGCGGTATATTTGTCAAGGAAATAGAAGCGGCCGGCGTTTTGCACATCAAGGTTCCCCTGCATACAAAAAGTCCAGGCAGTCTCATAATGTCATACAGGATGCTGAGGAAGATAATAATACAAGACAGCATTGACATAGTCCACGCCCATGCGAGGATACCGGCTTTCCTGTGCAGCATTCTTTGCAAGAAACTGAATGTTCCTTTTGTGACGACGGTTCACGCCGAATTCAGGACATCGATTTTCTTCAGGGCATTCACCCGATGGGGAAGCCACACGCTGTCTGTAAGCAAGGATATTAACGAATATCTTATAAAGAATTATAATTATGATCCTGCAAGGGCCGGGCTTACGGTAAATGGGATTAATGAAGAAGTCTTTTATCCAAGGGAGCCTGAGTCCGCCATACTGGGGGAATATAACATCAAGAAAGACGACTTCATATTGACTACGATATGCCGGCTTGACAAAGGAAGTTCGAGAACGGTGTTTCTTCTGATGGATATTGCCCAGGAGCTAAGCGAGAAAATAGAGAACCTCAGGATTTTTATAGTCGGCGGGGGCAGCCTGTATGACAGATTTCATGAAAAGGCTTTGGCGATAAATAAAAGGAGCGGACGGGGCCTTATAACTATGACGGGCCCCAGAAGCGATGTTGAAAAGATCCTGTCCGTCACGGACATATTCACTGGAATAAGCAGGGCGGCGCTGGAAGCAATGGCAATGAGGATTCCCGTGGTGCTTTGCGGCGATTTCGGATACCTTGGGATCATGAATGAAAAGAACAGGGAAAAGGCCATAGAAACCAACATGACGTGCCGGGGAACGGCTGAACCCGAGGCTGGCAAACTCAAAGCAGACATACTGCTGCTATATGCCTCGGCGCAGACAAGGGAAGGAAACGCCGACCTGAATTATGAAACGGTCAGGAAGTATTACACGGTTTCCAGAATGACCGATGACGCGGTGATGCTGTACAAGAGGGCGCTTAATGGGATGACATCCCCGCCGGGCTACTATCATGCCGTCATATCAGGATATTATGGATTTGAAAACAGCGGCGACGAAGCTATGCTCTCGTCCATAATCAAAGATCTGAAAAAAGCAAAAAATGACATACGGCTCCTGGTTCTTTCAAAGCGGCCTTCAGAGACAACGGCGGGCCATGGCGTCGCTTCCATCGGAAGGGCCAACCCTTTTTCCATTTCCAGGGCATTTGGCAAAACGGGAATGCTGATCAGCGGAGGCGGAAACCTGATTCAGGACCTTACAAGCTTCCAGTCCATGCTTTACTACACGGGCCTGATGAATTATGCAAAGTACAGAGGCCTTAAAGTAATGATGTACGCCAATGGAATAGGGCCGCTGAAAAGAAAGACATCGGTTGCAATAGCCGCGAAGGTTCTTGACAAGGCTGACATTATAACCGTGAGAGAAAAAAATTCATATGACATGCTGGGGGAAATCGGTGTTTCAAAACCGGTTATAAGCATTACGGCCGACCCTGTCATGAGCTTTGAAAATCCACAGAGCGACCGTGTCAGGGAGGCCCTTGAAAAACATGGAATACCCGGGGATGAAAGGACAGTCGTTATTTCGGTCCGCCCCTGGAAAGGGCTGGAAAGCGCATTTGCATCCGTGTTTGCCGAAATCGCGGATTATATGTCGATGAAATATGGCCTTCTGCCTGTTTTCATATCCATGAATATCAAGAAGGATACAAGGGTTTCGGAGGATATTATACAAAGAATGAAGTCAAGAGCCCTTCTTGTAAAGGATGAAGCAAATGCCATGAACCTTATCAGCATTATTTCAAAAGCAGAGATACTTGTCGGCATGAGGCTTCACTCCCTGATATATGCGTCGCTGACCGGAACGCCCGGAATAGGCATAGTATACGATCCAAAAGTCAGGTATTTTATCGAAATGATGGAGCAGGTCGACGGGGGGCTGGTTGAAAATCTGAAATTTGAAGATATCAGCGGTACAATAGACCACATAATGTCCAACAGGGACGAATATGAAAAAAGATGCCGGGAAAACATGGTCAGGCTAAGGGCTCGGTCAGCTGAAAACGCAAGAATAGCCATTGATCTTCTTGAAAGGGATTCGGTAGTGCGGAAATGGATAGGAAAGCCATAAAAACAATAGGCTTCATGATGGCCGTAACGCTTGTAAGCAAACTCCTTGGCCTTGTAAGGGAGGTTTTCCTTGCCAGCTATTACGGAGCCGGACTCGAGGCGGCCGCCTTCTCCACCGCAGCCGACATACCCTTGAAATTTTTCGACCTGGCTTTTGGGGCGGCCGTTACATCCACGTTCATACCTGTATTCAACAAATATCTGAAAAATGACGATGATTCCGGCGGGTTTTTATTCGCATCCAGATTTATAAACCTTATTTTTATATTGACGACGGCACTGGCGGTGCTGGGAATGGTTTTCTCGAATCAGCTTATATCGCTCTTTCTGCCCGGGGGCAGTTCCCAGGTAAGGGAACTTGCGGCGCGTCTTCTTGTAATTCTTTTCCCTACCGCAATCCTGGCCGGCCTGACCTTCTCGATGATAAGCATTTTGCAGTCCATGAAGCAATTTACTGTTCCCGCAATGATAAGCCTGTTCCCAAACCTGATAACGATAGGATATTTGATTTTTTTGAACAAACGTTTTGGCATAACGGGACTGGCGGTTGCATTTCTTTTGTCATGGGGGCTGCAGGCATTGATACAATTGCCTTTCATCAGTAAAAAGGGATTTGTCTATACTCCTTCCGTCAGCCTGAGGGACGCCGGCATAAGGAGTGTTTCTAAAATGGCGCTGCCTATACTTGTAAGCTCGTGGGTGCAGCCGGTATCGCTCTTCATGCTGGGTGCCTTTGCATCTTTTGCCGGGGATGAGTCGGTCGCCGCGATTAAATACGCCAACAGGCTTTATTTGATCCTGGCGGGAATATTTGTATTCGCCATGATGAATTACCTTTTCCCGCTTATGTCAAGGCAGGCGGATGACGCTATTGCGGAAGATTATAAAAACACTTACAGAAGGGCATTTGAAAATCTTTGTTTCTTTATCATCCCGCTTGCGCTGGCTGCATTCCTGCTCAGCCCGGCCTTGATTTCCATCGTATATGAAAGAGGCGCGTTCAATGAAGCCGCCTCCGGGCTTACAGCAAATGCTTTTGCTGGGTTTTCGCTGGCGATATTCGGATTTTCCCTGTATGAAATCACATCCAAGGCCTATTATGCGACAAGGAATGTTATTGCCCCAACAATAGCTTCGCTGATCGCATTGGCCGTTACATTCTCGTTGTCAGCGGCGGCTGTGTTCTGGCTGGATCTTGGAATAGGTTATATTAGCCTGTCATTTTCAATCGGCATAACGGCCGCGGCGATAACCCTGGTATTTATGTTCAATAAAAAAATGAATGGCCTTTTAAAGGGCAGAAGCATCGCGGAATTGCTTAAAAGCCTTTTGTCGGCGCTTTTTATGGGAATTGCAATATACTTAATTAAAATCATGGCAATTGACGGGGCGGCCAGGGAATTCTGGCCAAAGCTTGCGTTAACAATGGTTGCAGCGGTTTCGGGGGCGGCTGTTTATTTGATTTCCATGGCATTGTTGAAATCGCCGACATTCGCATATTATTACAAATGGGCGGAGCTAAAATTAAAGGGGAGGACGGACGGATGAGCAGCATGATAATAAACGGACTGTCCGGCCTTTGGCTGAGGACCGATAAAATAATACGAAGCAGTTTAACCTTCCGGCTGTTTACGATTGCATCGGATTTCATTGCAAGAGTCGCAAAGGGAAGTTTTATATATCGATATTTTACAAAGCCGGTGAAGTATGAAAACCCGGCTGTAAAAAGAAGCCTGGCATATAGGGCGCTTGCTTATGCATCCGGGAAATCGTCCGGATTTTTAACCAGGGCGGCCAACCGGCTGGCGGCTGCATTAAGAAGCAGTGTTATCCTTGCAAGAACCCATGACTTTTTTTTCAGAATTCATCTCCAGCCAACAAGAACGATAGGGCTTGCAACAGCGGCTGCGGCTGCGGCAATTTTGGCTTTGTCCGCAATTTTTATAAAAACATCTGTTTTGACCATTGCGGCATCGGCTTTTCTTGGGGTTGTCTCACTATTATTGTTTGTGTCTGGAAATACGCTTTGGGGGATAATTTGTGAAAGCATGACTTTCAGAATGTTTTTCGGGTCAACTTGCCCTTCTTTCGAAAATGGCGGGAAACATTTGGAAAAATCCCAAAGACACCATATAATACCCGTCATGCTGGGAATCCTTGCAGGTTCCTTTTTGGTGTTTTTGCCTCCTTTATATGCCGTGGCGGCAATTGCGGCGATACTGGGAATTCCAATGGTAATTGTCCGGCCGGTGACCGGTCTTGCCGCGCTGGCTGTTTCACTGGCCTTTATTCCGACAACGGCGGCTGCAGGACTGATAATCGTTATCTGGGCCGGGGTTTTGCTTAATGCCGTTACGGGACGGATATCGTTAAGAGATGCATTTTTAAAAGGAAGGGCGGCCCTGGTATTTATTCTCATTATTCTTTCAGGAGGACTCATCTCGTTTGCCATTGCCGAAAGCATGCCGATAGCACTCATCTATATGCTTTTCATATCGGCGGTTTTCCTGTTCATCATTCTTGTCAAAACCAAGGTTTTGCTGAAATCGTTGGTTTTATCAATTGTTCTGTCAGCACTGGGAACGGGGGTTATCGGTGTTTACCAATATGTCTCGGGGAATATTGAGATTGGCTGGATTGATTCTGAAATGTTCGAGGGCATGGTCAGGATTTACTCGACTTTTGAAAATCCAAATGTATATGGAGAATATCTGCTTCTTGTAATTCCATTGTGCCTTGCACTGTTCTTTGGATCCGTCCGGAAGACATATAAGGTTTTCTGGATGGGGACCGGCATTGTTCTGGCCGTCGCACTGCTGATGACAATGTCGCGGGGTTGCTGGATCGGCCTTGCAGCCGGAATAATACTATATTTTATAATAGCCGACAGGAGGTTCCTGTGGGTTTTGCCAATTGCCCTTGTCGCAATGCCTTTCGTGCTTCCGCAATCCGTACTCTCAAGGATCATGAGCGTGGGAAACCTTGAGGATTCGTCATCTCTTTACAGGCTTTACATATGGCTCGGAACCTTTTCGATGCTCAGGGATTACTGGTTTACCGGGGTCGGCCTCGGGCCAAAGGCTTTCAGCGGGATTTACTCGGCATATGCATATAACGGGGTTCCCGCGCCGCATGCGCATAATCTTTTTCTTCATGTATTGAGTGAAACCGGAATCGCCGGATTGCTGGGGTTGATCTGGGTATCGCTGACGGGATATAAAAACAGCATATCGACTTCTTTGAAAAAAAGAGGGTTTGATTTGCACCTGGGGGCCGCCTTGGCGGCTTCAATGACAGGGTTCATTGTACAGGGCATGTTTGACAATGTATTTTATAATTACCGCGTATATCTTATGTTCTGGATAATAATCGCCTTTGCATATTCATATGCCCTGGCAGGTAAAAAAGGAAGTGTGGCTGATAATGAGCAGGATTAAAATAGTACATGTCATAACGGATACCAATATCGGGGGGGCGGGAAAGGTCCTGGAGAATTATCTGTCTTGCTTTGACAGGGAAAAATTCGACATTTGCGTCGTTCTCCCGAGAAAAAGCACCCTTGCCGGAATACTTAAGAAAACACAAGCAACGGTGGTTGCCTTCGATGGGCTTAAGGGAAAGTCCATTGATATATTCTCCATAGTCCCGATGATCAGACTTTTCAAGAAACTGAAGCCGGATATAGTCCATACCCATGCAAGTTTTACTTCAAGAATAGCCGCCCGCCTGTATGGAAAGTGCAGGATAGTATATACAAGGCATTGTGTATACCCGCCGTCGGGATTGATGAAAAGCCTTCCCGGGAAAATTGCCGGCAGGATGGTGTCTGCCCTTTTCTCGGATGCGGTCATTGCCATATCGCCGGCAGCCGCACAAAATTTGAGGGACACAGGAATTTCGAAAAGGCGAATTCATGTAATGATGAACGGGACTGCGCCGCTCAAGCAGCTAACACCGGATGAAAAGGAAAATATAAGGGAAAAATACAAGATAGCGAAGGAAGACCGCGTGGCGGGCACGGTAAGCAGACTTGAACCGGACAAGGGTTTGCAATATTTCATCGAGGCTGCAAGAATCTGCCTGAATGAAAACAAGTGTATAAAATTCATTATATCCGGCAGCGGAAGCATGGAAAAGGAATTGAAGGATATGAGCGCCGATATGGAGGGCTCCATGATTTTCACGGGTTTTCTTGATGATGTCTCGGAGACCGTAAATATCATCGATGTTTTTGTAAATGCCTCATATGGCACCGAAGCCTCCAGCATCTCGATACTTGAGGCGATGAGCCTTGGAAAACCGGTTGTGGCTACAAATTACGGGGGGAATCCATACCAGGTTGCCGACGGAGAAACGGGGCTGATCGTCCCGGTTAAAGATTCAGGGGCGATTGCAAAAGCCATACTTAAACTGCTGTCCGACAGGAATGCATACGACAGGCTTTCTGAAAATGCGGCAAGGGAATATAATATGAAATATACGGCGGATGCGATGAGCAGGAACATAGAGAAAATTTATATTGAGCTTGCTGGCACACGAAGGAAAAGAAGAGCTCTCTGAAAAGGGGGCCGGGAGGCGGTTATGTTCGAAAGATTTTTAGACGGGTACAGAAACCCTGAATATGAGCTGAACGATTTCATTGTCAGAAAGGCAATGGAAAAGCTCGAAGAAGAAGAAAAGGCAAAGGATAAGATCAAGACTGTAATTGAATGGGAGGAAAAAAGCAAGGAAATAAAGGACGGTTTCCTTGAATCAATAGGCGGGCTTGATTTTGAAAAATGCGAACTGAATCCAATATATACCGGCGATATAAAAAAGCCGGGGTACATGATAAGAAAATTAATATTCCAAAGCATACCCGGATTTTATGTAACGGCCAACCTGTACATTCCCGGAAGCATTGAAAAACCTGTTCCCGCAATCCTGTTTTCCTGCGGGCACAGCAAGCCGGCCAAAGCCGAGCCAACGTACCAGCTGGCGGCGATTGAGCTGGTGCAAAACGGCATGGCGGTCCTGTGCGTCGACCCGCCCGGACAGGGAGAGATGATCCAGCTTCCGGACAGGGAGGACATAGACTGGGGGGTGCATGAGCATTCATACATGGGATTAAGCTGCACGCTGGCAGGAATGAATATAGCAAGGTACTTCATATGGGATCTTGTCAGGGCCCTTGATTTTCTTGAATCCCTTGACTTCGTCGACAAGGACAAAATCGGGGCGACCGGCAACTCGGGAGGGGGAACGCAGACGTCCTATATTTCACTGGTGGATGACAGGATAAAGGCCGCGGCGCCCGGATGCTACCTTAACGGCAGGAAGCAATATATTGTAAAGGGACATGCGCATGACAGCGAGCAAAATATTTTCGACTGCATGGGATTCGGACTTGATTACGGGGATTTCATAAGCTGCTTTGCTCCAAAGCCATTCACTGTACTTAGCCAGCAATATGACTTTTTCCCGATAGAAGGAGCCCTCTATTCGGTTAAAAGGGCAAAAAGAATATACGCACTTTATGGAAAGGAAGAAAATGCCGGGATTGTGATCGACAAGGAAATGCACGGGTTGTCTGATGTGCTAAGACGTGCCACGGCGGAATTTTTCACACGGCACTTCTTGAACAGGCCGTGCGACAAGGATATCAATCCTTACGAGCATGTTCTGGGAGAGGATGAACTAAAATGCACAGGCAGCGGTCAGGTTGTTTCGGAGTTTTCCGACGCCTTGTCGCTGGACAAGCTGATTTATGCGGATTACATTAAAAGAATCACAAGGAACGAGGCCCTGGAAGACAGGGTGCGTCATGCATTCAATATCAGGGATCATAAGAGGCGCCCGTTGGAAAGACGAATCAATCCATTTGATTTCGAAGGACGCATGGCGGAAAAAGTATTTTGGCTGTCGGAAGATGAAGTGTCAAATTCCGGAATTTATATAAACGGCAAGCCCACGGGGTATGTGACATATATGTTTTTCGAAGATGGAACGCATGATATGGCAGCCAATAAAAAAGATATCGCCTCCATGTTAAACCGCGGGGATGTATTCGTCGTTGATGTAAGGGGAACAGGCGCGGTCAAGGGAGCCCGGATAAACAATGCCCCCTATAACGGCATGTATGGCACGATTCATAAAATGAACAGCGACGCGATCATGTGCGGTACATCGCTCATGGAGATGAGAATTAATGATATTATGCAAAGCCTGCTTCTTGCGGAGAAAAAAATTAATGCCGTATCATATGGAAATGCAGGGATTCCCGTACTTATTGCGGCATTTTTAAATCCACGCATAGAAAGCCTCAGGATTGAATCGGCCCCTGTTTCATTCGGGGAGATCATGGGATGCAGGGCTCCGTTTGACCCGGGAATTGAATCATTCGCAATGGCAAGGGCATTTGATTGCGACGAACTGCGCGCAGCCATGGAGAAGGACGGACGATTGAAATAAAAACATGCCGCGGACCGCTTTTTAAAACATGGAAAAACATCAGTCGCGTTGTTATAATTAGGGAGTGCTGTTAACAAAGGGATTTTAGATATTCAGCACCGGCGGCAGCCGGATGGACGAAAAACATACAGCATATGCGGGGTTTTAGTACATGACCATGATGCTCCGCTGAAAAATATCCCGGAGGTAAGGATGCCCAAATTATATTACAGATATGCAGTGATGAATGCCGGAAAATCCACCCAGCTTTTGCAGATAGCACATGATTACGAAAGCAACAACGGGGAAAAGATACTTGCCCTCAAGCCCGAAAGCGATACAAAGGCGGACAATCACATAATTGCCAGGATCGGAAGCGACATGCTTAAAAGAAAATGTGATTTTCTGATTAAAAGGGACAGTAACTGGCTTTATGATGAAGTAGTGAAACATTCCGGGACCAAGGTTGTCCTTATAGACGAAGCCCAGTTTCTCAGCAAGGCCAATGTATGGGACTGCGCAAGGATTGTAACGCAGCTTGAGATTCCGGTGATATGCTTTGGACTCAAATGCGATTTCCGCGGCGAGCCTTTCGAGGGGAGTTCATATCTTTTTGCCCTGGCACAGGACATCGAGGAGGTGACCACAAGGGCGATTTGCAGAAGAAGTGAAAATCCTGTGAAAGCAACGGTAAACATGAGGCTTGTAAATGGAGTCCCTGCTTTCCGGGGCGGACAGCTTAGCATAGAGGGGGAGAACGATGTTGTGTATGAACCGGTATGCCTGAAGAAGTTCATGGAAATGTTCATTGCCGGAAACAACACTTATGGCGAAAAATATGAATGATTCTTTCAGAAGCAGAATTAAGGACAAAGGACTGCTGGTCGGGACTTGGATCCAGATTCCGCATCCGGATATAGCCGGAATACTTGCGGACAAGGGATTTGACTGGATATGCGCCGACATGGAGCATACGGAGTTTGAAGTCCGTGACTTTTCAAGGATGGCCGAAGCGGTATCGGGCAGGGGGTGCTCGCCGGTCGCGAGGGTCGCCGCCAACGAGAAAATGGCAATAAGAAGGGTTCTTGACGCAGGGGCCGAATGTGTCATTGTTCCGCTTGTAAATAATAAGGGCGAGGCAAAAAGCGCGGTGGCGTATGCAAAATATCCTCCGGAAGGCATAAGGGGGCACTCGTTTTGCAGGGCGAACGGGTTTGGCGAAAGGTTTGACGAATATGCCGAAAATGCAAATGACCGCATTGCGGTAATCGTGATGATTGAATCCGCGGAGGCGGTCAGGAACATCGATGAAATCCTTGGCGTTGAAGGTGTGGATGGCATATTCATAGGTCCGTATGATTTGAGCGGGTCCTATGGGATAACAGGCCAGACCAGCCATCCTGTGATATCCGGGGCCATCGATGAAGTGGCAAAGGCATGCAAGAGGCACGGAAAGGCTGCCGGCATACATATCGTGGAAGTAAATGAGGCGGCTGTAAGGAATGCAATTGACAAGGGGTTTGCGTTCATAGCGCTTGCAACGGATACGGTGTTTCTGAGAATGGGGGCGGAAAAAACCCTCGGACAGGCCGGACGCGCAAAATGAGAATATTGACGACAACATCATATTTCGGAGAACATGATATTCCGGAAAAAATTGAATTGATCAGGAATCCCTATGGCAGGAGGCTAAGTGAAAACGAGCTTTCAAAGATCCTTGAGGAGATAAGGCCGGATGCGATAATTGCCGGGGTGGAGCCATTGACCCGGAAAGTACTTGAAGGAAAACCATATCTGAAAGCAATATCAAGATGCGGGGCCGGACTTGACAATGTGGACCTTGAAGCGGCCAAGAGTCTGGGGATAAGGGTACTCAATACGCCCGATGCCCCTACGGCTGCGGTTGCGGAGATGACTGTCGCCCTTATATTATCCTTGATAAAAAAGCTGAACATAGCCGATGCGGCGGTCAGAAGGGGCGAATGGAAGAGCCCGGGGGGAAATATGCTTTTTGGCAAAACCATCGGTATTATCGGGTGCGGAAGGATAGGCGAATATGTTTCCCGTCTCCTGACAGCATTCGGCTGCGATATAATAGGTCATGATATCGCAAGGATTCCAACTGGCAGCATAAAGCCGGTGGAGTTTGACTTTCTCATCGGGAATGCGGATATAATCAGTCTGCATGTCCCTTATAGTGAAAAGACCAGGCATATCATAGGAGCCGCCGAAATCAAAGGAATGAAAAAAAGCGCATTGCTGATAAATACGGCCAGGGGAGGACTGATTGACGAAACGGCTCTTTATGACGCATTGTCCCGCGGGGATATTTCCGGGGCCGCCATCGACTGTTTTGAAAAAGAGCCGTATGACGGGCCCCTTCGAGAGCTTTCGAATGTAATATTGTCCCCGCATATGGCGTCAGGCGCCGAGGAGTCAAGGCATGGGATGGAGAAGGAAGCCCTTGAAAATGTTCTTTTTGCACTTGAGGCCGTAAAATCCTGAAAAACGGAGCGAAGCCGCCGGAGTGTTCAATATGGATGTCATGGGATATGATTCCATTTGATATAATGAAAAAGCCGCCGGAAAACGGCGCATCAATACGCGGGAGGATGAAATATGTTCGATAATAATCTTGGATCGCTGTACAGGCTTTCTAATGCCAGGACGCGTTCCATATGTGCGGAAAACCCGACCGGGGAACCCGGCAAGGGAGCAATGGAATCACCGGATGAAAACAATGCGGGATCAAAGCTTGGCAAAGGATGGAAGATCAAACCGTGCATAAAGGTGCAAGCCGGCGATACCGCCGTGCTTGCCGATTATCAAGGAAGCGGAATAATCAGGCATATATGGATGACAGCCGACAGCCGCATGCTAAGGGCGGGCATACTTAGATTCTACTGGGACGGTGAGGACAAGCCTTCCGTAGAGGTTCCCATGGGAGACTTTTTTGCAATGGGACACGGACGCAGATACGATGTCAATTCAATTCCGGTTGTGGTCAATCCCGACGGCGCGTTGAATTGCTATTGGCCTATGCCATTTAGAAAAGGCTTCAGGATTACTTTTACCAATGATTATTTTGAGGATGTCCGCGGATTTTTCTTCCAGATAACGTTTGATGAAACGGAAGTCGATGACAACGCGGCATATTTCCATGCAAAATGGAACAGGTCGATGACAACCAGGGAGCACCCGGAGCATGTGATTGCAGACGGAATCAAAGGCAAGGGCCACTATGTGGGGACTTATCTGGCCTGGATGCAGTATTCTGATTGCTGGTGGGGCGAGGGTGAGATTAAATTCTTTATGGATGACGACAAGGAATACCCGACCATATGCGGAACCGGAACGGAAGATTACTTTGGCGGCGCCTGGAATTTCGGGGGTGACTACAAGGAAACATTCGGCCGGCACTATTCGACCCCGTTCATGGGATTTCCGTTTAGTGAAAGGGAAGAAGGAAAGGTGCCCAAGCACAGCATGTACAGATGGCATGTGATGGATCCGATCAGGTTTGAAAAAGGACTGAAGGTTACGATACAAGCCCTTGGCTGGTGGCCGAACCATAAATACCAGCCGCTGACGGAGGACATCGCATCGGTGGCGTACTGGTATCAGACGGAACCGCATAATGAGTTTTTGGAAATTGCAAAGCTGGACGGCCGTTGGCCGAGATAGGGGGGATAATGCTTCAGGCAGTTCAGATATTGATAATATTCGCAATACCGATGCTGATTTTGTTCGCACAGACAAAGTACAGGATAGTGAAAACAATGAGCCCGATCCTGGTGGCATACGCCATAGGCATCGTGTGGGGAAACATACCAGGAATACCCCTTGACAGAGGATTGTCCATGACGATTTCCGAGATCAGCGTACCTATAGCAATACCTCTGATACTTTTTTCGGCCGATTTTATCAAATGGTTGAAATCCGCGAAAAAAACAATCGTGTCGTTTCTGCTGGTGGTCCTGTCCGCTTTTTTAAGCGCATTGCTGGCGGCGTGGATCTTCAGGGGAAGCATCCCGGAGTTTGCAAAAATTTCCGGAATGATGGTCGGTGTTTATACGGGGGGGACGCCGAATCTCGTCGCAATAGGAATGGGGCTGAAAGCCAGCCAGGACAACATAGTCCTGGTGAACGCATGCGACCAGATTCTCGGGGGCGCTTACTTTCTTCTGCTGATCAGTGTAATAAAGCCTGTTGTATCAAAGATTTTGAAACCATATAAAGGAATGAACATTGATGATGCACCGCAAGAGAACCCGGTGACATTCGGTTCGATGGCCTTTAAGGAAAAGCGTAGGGCGATAGGCAAGGTTATGCTGATGATACTCGTGTGCATCGGCGGGCTTGGCATCAGCGCCGGAATAGCGCTCATTTTCACCGGGGAATTGAATGCGGCGATTGTAATGCTTGGAGTGACCAGCGTCGGAGTGGGACTTTCCTTTGTGAAGAAGATCAAGGAAATACGCTTTACGTTTGATGCGGGGCAATACATAATACTCGCCTTTTCCCTTGCGCTGGGAACTACCGTAGACATCAAGGAAATGCTCAAGGCATCACCGGAAATACTTGGTTTCGTTGCCGTGTCGATGTTTGGCGCAATAATATTCCACTTGATATTTGCCAGGATATTCGACATCGATGCCGACACCGCGATAATCACATCCACGGCCGGAATATATGGACCGGCATTCATAATTCCGGTAGCAAATGCAATAAAGAACAAAGAGGTGATAGTGGCGGGCCTTACCTCGGGACTTGTAGGATACGCAATAGGCAATTACCTTGGGTTTTTGGTATACTCAATCGCAATGCTGTTATAGGCGGCGCAGTCTTTAATGGCGTTTTACATACAATAATGAAAGAGGCCGCTGTAAGCGGCCTCTTGGTTTTTTGATTTTCCGGGTATTAGCTTTCTGACAACTTCTTGTATCCTTCGTACCTTTCCTTCGCATCATTTTCCGTTTTCTCGAACAATACTTCCGCCCTGTCGGGGAAGGAACGTGTAAGCGAGGCATATCTGTTCTCGCTCATTATGAATTCACGGAAGCTTGCCGTGGGTTCCTTGGAATCAAGAACAAAAGGATTCTTTCCCTCTTCCCTAAGCATCGGATTGTACCTGTAAAGATGCCAGTAACCTGCTTCGACAGCATTCTTTTCCTGAAGCT
The DNA here is from genome assembly GCA_016935835.1 of Clostridia bacterium. Taxonomy (GTDB): domain Bacteria; phylum Bacillota; class Clostridia; order DUPQ01; family DUPQ01; genus JAFGQE01. The sequence goes on from JAFGQE010000085.1 coordinate 30,915, forward strand.
GCGAGCATCCCATGCCGGCCCTTATGCCATGGTTGATACACGGGGCGTAGGCGATTATTATAGACGGACCATGATAACTTTCGGCTTCCTTTACAGCCTTGATGAACTGGGCCTGATTTGCACCCTGTGCAACCTGGGCCACATATACATATCCATAGGACATCAGCATCATGCCAAGGTCCTTCTTTTTAATGGGTTTCCCGGCGGCTGCGAATTTTGCCACCGATCCCGCCGGAGAGGCCTTTGAAGCCTGGCCGCCGGTGTTTGAATAAACTTCCGTATCGAATACAAGAACATTGACATCTTCGCCTGAAGCAAGGACGTGGTCCAGGCCCCCGAACCCAATGTCATAAGCCCAGCCGTCGCCTCCGACGATCCATTGGGAACGCTTGACCATGAACTCCTGTTTCTCTATCAGCTCGTCAACGATCTGTTTTGTCGCATCGTCAATCTTGCAGTCCTTCATGCATGAGGTGAGCGCATCAATGTATTTCTCTTTGGCAGCCTTGCTGGCCTCCCCGTCGAATCTGGCATCTATCCAGCCGCGGGCGCCTTCCTTGATACAATCACAGACATTCGTTTCAATGAGTTTTTCGGAAAGATCCTCAATCCTGCTTCTCATCTGCTCGACCGCAAGATGCATTCCCAGGCCATATTCGGCGTTATCCTCGAACAGCGAGTTGGCCCATGCGGGTCCGCATCCGTCGCTATCCACCGCAAACGGGGTGGAAGGAGCGCTGCCGCCCCATATGGATGAGCATCCCGTGGCGTTTGCAATCATCATCCTGTCCCCGTAGAGCTGGGTTATCAGCTTAAGATAAGGGGTTTCGCCGCATCCTGCGCAAGCTCCTGAAAATTCAAGATAAGGTTTCTCGAACTGGCTTCCCTTAACAGTGAATTTGCTCATTGGATTTGGTTTTTCAGACAGGGACTGAGAATAATTCCAATTTTCAATCTGATTGTGCTGGGATTCCTGGGGCTTCATTATAAGGGCTTTGTCCTTTGAAGGACAGACCTGTGCGCAGTTTCCGCATCCCGTGCAGTCAAGCGGAGACACCTGGATCCTGAAGCCGATTCCCTCGAGGCCTTTTCCTATTGCGGGCTTGGTTTCAAATCCAGCAGGGGCTTTGGAAGACTCTTCTTTACTGACAAGCACAGGCCTTATTACGGCATGCGGGCAAACATATGCGCACTGATTGCACTGTATGCAGTTTTCAATCTGCCATTCGGGAACATTTATTGCTATTCCGCGCTTCTCGTACTGGGTTGTTCCGGACGGGAAGGTTCCGTCAGCCCTGTCCATGAATGTACTTACCGGAAGAGTATCGCCCTTTTGAGCATTCATGACGTTTGCGACATTCTCGATGAAATCGGGAACGTTGTAATCAACGGGCGTGGAATCGTCAACGGCGGAAGCCCATCCCGAGGGAACATTTACCTTGATAATCTTCTCTATGCCGAGGTCTACGGCGTCGTTGTTCATCTTTACAATTTTCTCGCCTTTTTTACCGTATGAGTCAACGATTGCCTTTTTCATATATTTGACGGCGTCATCGATGGGAATGACTTTTGCCAATTTGAAGAAGGCGGACATCATCACCATATTGATTCTTCCCCCCAGGCCGATGCTGTCGGCGATGCCAATGGCGTCGATTGTATAAAAATCGATGTTGTTTTTTGCTATATACTGCTTCATTGCGGCGGGAAGATGGGAGTCGAGCTCCTCAGGGGTCCAGCCTGTATTCAGAAGAAAGGTTCCCCCGGGCTTGACATCCTGCACCATTTCATACTTGTCGACATATGAAGGCTGATGGCATGCCACGAAGTCAGCCCTGCTGATAAGGTAAGTTGATTTTATGGGCTTCTTGCCAAACCTTAGATGAGAAACGGTTATTCCGCCGGATTTCTTGGAGTCATAGGAGAAATATGCCTGGGCATACATGTCGGTATGGTCTCCGATTATCTTGATTGTGTTTTTGTTTGCGCCGACGGTTCCGTCTGAACCAAGGCCCCAGAACTTGCAGCTTACGGTTCCTTTCGGAGACGCGTCAAAATGACTTCCTGTCTTAAGGGACAGATGCGTCACATCATCGTTGATTCCTATTGTGAAGCCATCCTTGGGCTCGTCAGCGGAAAGATTTTCAAAAACCGCAACAATCTGTTCGGGAGTTGTGTCCTTTGAACCAAGGCCATAGCGGCCGCCCACAATAAGAGGCGCATTCTTTTTATTATAGAATGCAGACCTCACATCCAGATAAAGGGGCTCGCCCTGTGCGCCGGGTTCCTTTGTCCTGTCAAGCACGGAAATCTTTTTGACGGAAGCCGGTATGGCTGCCATCATATGCTTTATTGAGAACGGCCTGTACAAACGGACCTTGAGCAACCCGACCTTTTCACCGTTCTCACACATTTTATCAACTGTTTCCTCTATGGTATCGCAAACCGAACCCATGGCTATAACAAGACGTTCGGCATCCTCGCATCCGATATAATCAAACAGGTTGTAGGTTCTGCCGGTAATCCTGCTGATTTCCTTCATATAACCTTCGACAATTTCCGGAATCGTTTCATAATATCTATTGACGGCTTCCTTCGCCTGGAAAAAGATATCGGGGTTCTGCGCCGTGCCCCTAAGAACCGGATGTTCCGGGTTGAGCGATTTCGCGCGGAATTTCCTGATGGCCTCAAAATCAACCAGGCTTTTTAAATCATCATAATCCATTACTTCGATTTTCTGGAATTCATGGGAAGTCCTGAACCCGTCGAAGAAATGCAGGAAGGGAATGCTGGATTTAATTGCACTCAGATGAGCTATACCGCCGAGATCCATTACTTCCTGCACTCCTCCCGAGGCAAGGAGTGCGAATCCAGTCTGGCGCGTGGCCATTACGTCGGAATGGTCCCCGAAGATGGAGAGCGCATGCCCGGCGACGGCGCGGGCGCTTACATGAAACACCCCGGGAAGAAGTTCGCCGGATATCTTGTACATATTTGGAATCATCAAAAGAAGTCCCTGCGAGGCCGTGAATGTTGTCGTCAGCGCGCCTGCCTGCAAAGAACCATGCACCGTGCCGGCCGCACCGGCTTCCGATTGCATCTCGATTACCTTGACTTCCTGCCCGAATATGTTCTTCTTTCCGGCAGCCGCCCACTCATCCACAAACTCCGCCATGTCGGATGAAGGGGTTATTGGATAAATTCCCGCAACTTCCGTAAATGCATAGGCTATATGCGATGCGGCGTTGTTTCCGTTCATGGTTTTAAAAACCTTGCCCATATTGTTTCTCCTTAATATATATTCATATTTCACGGCGGGCACATAAATACACCCGCCATTTTAATGCCACAAAGTATTGTATCACAATTATACATCATAAACACACAATTTATTGTTAAAAACCGGCGGGTCCGGCATGCGGATACAGGAGGCGAATATAGCCCGGAAGAAGGACGGACTTCATAAAAAATGAATCCGTTTTCTTTTTTTAGCAAATGAATGCTGATATACTGAAAAAAAAGAACCACAGGTGATGAAATGAAAAGAATAGCTCCGATCGTGTTGATTATGGCGGCGATTGTGCTGACAGTAACGTCATGCGGGAAAGGGGTGGTTGAGAACAGCGGCATCCCGGAAAAATCGCCGGGGGCAACCGATTCGTATTCGGGAACCCCCGTCCCGACGGAACCAGGGTGGGATTTGTGGGATATGCCGATTGTTCGGACGGAAGACCCGGACGAGCTTGCCGCATGCCTGGAGGTGCTGCTTTCGCGTTTTTCGGGGCGCTATGGATTTCATTTCATTAATTTTGAAACCGGAGACGCCATAGGCATAAGGGACAAGGATTCATATTTTGCAGCGGAATCGATGGCTCTTCCCGTGAATCTTTGCCTTTATGCAATGTCATCGCAAGGGCTCGCCAATCTTGAAGCCAAAATGGAATTCACCAAAGATGACAAGTCCGGAACAAAAGGAGATGTCAGCGGCGGTTCGGTCGGCGAGGAATATACTCTTTTGGAATTATCAGCGGTTTCCCTGACGCAGGGAGATATGAGCGCGGTCCGTATGATAATAAGGTATCTGGGCGAAAGTGTCATCGAGAAATACCTGATGGATCTGGGGGCTGTCTCAACCAATGTTCCGATATACACATCCCCGTATGACATGACGCTGTTCATGAATGAGATCGCATTG
>JAFGQE010000086.1 GCA_016935835.1 Clostridia bacterium
AAATATATACTTGCGTATCGTATTATATTAAACACTGGTCTCATGCTGATTTTGATATGGGGGGTCTGCGTGATACTTTTTGGCTACGACGATGGCTTTCTTCCGAATATATATATTTTTATAATGTTGTCGGCTGCAGTTGTTCCCTTCCTGAGCTTTTGGGAAATTATCTCTATCATGGCGCCCTCCCAGACATTGCTGACCATATTCGTCCTCACCATGAGACCATTCAAGGAAACCATCCAAGTACCTTTATTGATGGATGCCTGGGGTTTCTTCGTCATTTCAATAACCATATCCATCCTCTTTTATTCCCTAAGGATTGATTCCTACAAGAAAGACTTGCAGCTCATATCCCAGAACAATATGCTGAAGCAGCATTCTGAAATCGATGCCCTTACGGATGTATATAACAGAAGAAAGCTTGACGAGATGATGGAAGTGGAATGGAAAAGATCGGTCAGAAGCGGCAAGGAATTCTCATTGCTGCTTATTGATCTGGATCATTTCAAGGCATTCAATGATACATACGGGCACATAGAAGGGGATCTGTGCCTTAGGAAAACGGCGGAAATAATGAAAAACACCCTCAAACGTTCAACGGATTCCATATTCAGATACGGCGGCGAGGAGTTCGCAATCATATTGCCTTTCACTTCCATTGAAGCCGCGGCAATAGTAGCCGAAAAACTGCGGCGGAATATAGAGAACGCCTGCATACCCAATATAAATTCGGATTATGGCAAACTTACGATCAGCCTGGGCATTTCATCAGCCGTTGGAAATAAGGCTGTGGAGTTCAATTCAATGTATATCGAGGCTGACAAAGCCCTGTATGCAGCCAAGCGTTCCGGAAGAAACCGGGTCATAGCTTTCGAAGGCTGATGCCAGATTATCTTCTTTTGCGAAGTTCATCAAATATATCATCCAGGGTTATCCCCTTTTCCACAAACAAAACCATCAGGTGATAGATCAAGTCCGCCGATTCATAGACAATCTCATCATTGCGGTCGTTTTTTGATGCTATAATGACCTCGGCCGATTCCTCCCCGACTTTTTTCAGAATCTTATCAATGCCTTTGTCAAAAAGATAATTTGTATAAGATCCCTCCCTTGGATTCTCTTTCCTTTCGCAGATGACCGCATACAATTCGTCAAGAATATTTTGTTTTTCACTCATTTTCAAGCTCTCCATCGTCATTTATCTTTCTGTAAAAGCAGGAATATTCGCCTGTATGGCAGGCGGCCCCGTCCTGCCTGACTTTGTAAATGACACAATCCATGTCGCAATCCACCAAAATGCCGTCGACATGCTGGTAATGCCCTGATGTTTCACCTTTCAGCCATTCTGCATTTCTGCTCCTGCTGAAATAATGGGCAAGTCCGGACGACCGCGTCTTTTCAAGCTGTTCCCTTTTTGCATAGGCCAGCATCAGGATTTTACCTGAATCATTATCCTGTGCAATTACCGGAACCAGTCCCTTTTCATCGTATTTGATTGCGTCGATTGCATTCATACGATTATCCCCTTCAAATAACTGCAGCTTTTTCTTATTGAATCCTCCTGGGGCATGGAAAAATGCTCTTGCTCAACAATAAACCATTCCGTCATCTTTGCATCCTTTACAATCGTCCTGAAATCTATGGTTCCGCTGCCTGCCTCGGTGCTGTTTCTTTTCTCGTCCATATCCTTTATATGAATAAGTTCAAGCCTGTCCTTATATTTGCGGACATATTCGGCGACATCAAGTCCGGGCCATGCCACCCAGTAAGTGTCAATCTCCAGAAGTATATCCCTTGAGGTGGCCTTGGCAAGTATATCATAGCCATACTCGCCTTCAATGTCCTCGAATTCATAGGCATGGTTGTGGTATCCGAGCATCAGTCCTCTTTCCCTGAGCTTTTCACTAAGGCCGTTCAATTTTTCTGCAGTGCGCAGCCAGGCATCCCTGCTTCCATACATATCCCTTGGAATTGCGGGAATCACTATATATTTATTGCCGATCGCCAGGTTATACTCGGCGGTATTCTCGAAATCGTTCTCTAGAAGGTCTATGGAGGTATGGCTGCCGCAGGCCTTTAATCCCTCTGAATCCAGTATTTTTTTCACATCGGCTGCTGAAGATTCAAAAAAGCCTGCAAACTCCACTCCCTTATATCCGCATTCAGCGGCCAGCCTTATCGCGCCAAAAAAATCCTTTTCCGCAATTTCCTTGATGGAATAGAGCTGCAATCCTATTTTTGCCATATGAACCTCCAAGAGCTTTTTCTATATATTAACACATTCAGGAAAGCCTGTTCATTATAATTCCCGCCGCAACCGCTGCATTAAGCGATTCCGCAGCTCCGCTCATGCTTATGCTGATCAGCCTGTCGCATCTTTCAACCGTCTCCCGGCTCAAGCCATGGGATTCGCTGCCTATAACCACAACAGCCTTGCCAGCTAAGGTGGCGTCCACCATGTCCTCTCCCTTTGGGTCCATTCCATAGACCGGATATCCTGCCTTTTTGAGAATGTCAAAACTATCATATCCCACGTTCAGGCATGGTACGCGAAGAATTGATCCCATCGCAGCCTGAACCGTCTTCGGATTATATATCTCCGCGCAATCCGGAAGCAGTAAAACCCCGCCAAATCCGAAGGCGTCGGCTGTTCGCACAATGGTTCCCAGATTACCGGGATCCTTAAGTCCATCCAGCATGACTATATTTTTGTCCAAGAGAATATCCTCAAGATTTTCTTTTCGAATTTTTAACTGGGCCAATATACCCTGTGGGGTTGCAAGCGATGAGCATTTGTTGAAAAGCCCATCCCTGGCAATAAATATTTCTATGGCGGATTTTTCCAGTTTGAGAACATATTCTTTGTTTTTTTGTAAAAATGAATCGGATATGAGAATTAAATCCATGCCTTCATACGAACCAAGCGCTTCATTGACCACTTTTACTCCCTCAATAAGAAAAAGGCCCTCTTTTACCCGAACCTTTTTCTGCTTAAGGCTTGTCAGCCGCTTTAGTTTTTTATTTTCATCCGAGTCAATTCTTTGCATTTCAACTCTTTTTCTTTGCCTGCTCCACCAGCGTGGCAAATCCGCCGGGATCATTGACCGCCATGTCAGCAAGAACCTTCCTGTTCAATTCAATGCCGCTCATCTTCAGGCCGTTCATGAATCTGCTGTATGACATTCCGTTGATTCTGGCCGCGGCGTTGATACGCGTAATCCAGATCTTCCTGAAATTTCTTTTGTTCGCCTTCCTGTCCCTATAGGCGTACTGAAGCGATTTCATGACCGCTTGCTTGGCAACCTTGTAGTTTATGCTTTTGGTGCCGAAATATCCCTTTGCCTGTTTGATTACTTTTCTATGTCTTGCACGGGTTGTCGCCGCGCCCTTTACTCTTGCCATCTTTAAAACCTCCTCTTATTTCGAACCGTTCCCCACGGTTCCGGCAGTAGCCTGGTTTGTATATTATTTATAGGGTATGAGTTTTTTTACAGTTGCTGAATTTGCGTCCGATGCATAGGCATCCAGCCTGTGCGATTTCTTGGCCTTTTTGCTCTTCGAAATAAGCCTGTGGCTTCTAAAAGCATGGCTCATCTTGATTTTGCCTCCGCCTGTTTTGCTGAACCTCTTCTTGGAAGCGCTGTGTGTTTTGATCTTGGGCATTTCTGTCCCCTCCTTTATTTCTTCTTGCTCTGCTTTGGTGAAAGCATCATCAACATATTTTTACCTTCAAGCTTTGGGTTACCGTCCATGTCGCCGTTTTCCGAACATGCCTCCGCGAATTTGAGCATCAGTTCCCTTCCCATGTTCGTATAGCTCATTTCCCGGCCCCTGAACCTCAGGCTGACCTTGACCTTATGGCCATCGGCCAGAAACTTGTTGGCGTTCTTTGTCTTGAAGCTGAAATCATGTTCCTCGATTTTTGGTTTCAGCCAGACTTCCTTCATATCCGTTGCCTTCTGGTGTTTGTTGGCTTCCTTTTGCTTTTTTGCCATTTCAAACATATACTTGCCATAATCTATGATCTTGCAGACGGGTGGATTTGCCTTCGGCGATATTTCCACCAGATCCAGTTCATTCTGCGCCGCGATCTGAAGCGCTTTCTCCGGGGTGACTATACCCATCATGTCCCCGTTCGGACCTATCAGGCGCACTTCCTTGCACCTTATTTCCTCATTGATCCTCATATGGTTCTTGGAATCCTTTTTTTTGGTAGCGATATTTTCCACCTCCGTTTTATTCAGACCATTCCTGGTCCGTTGCAAGGCACCTGCCTCATCCCGCCCGATGTTCCCTGCAACAAAACAGCGGGCCATAGAAACAACCCGCCGAATAAAAACGCTTACACATCTTTTATATTAACCCGTCAGGACTTGGTCCGGGGGGTGAGAAGCGGATTACTTCTTCTTTGTTTTATTGCCAGTAGATAGTAACATATCATCCGATGCTTGTCAAACTGTTTTTTTTAATATGCACTTACTCCGTAATCTCGTACATTTCCCTGGCATTTTCCTTGTTTGCCTGCACCGAAATGTTGATTACCTTAATTCTGGTCATACAGCTGCCGAAAGCAATTTCAATAATATCACCTTCCTTGACATCGGCCGATTGCTTTGCAATCCTTCCGTTGACGCTGACCCTGCCGTTGGCACAGGCCTCAGCCGCCACGGTTCTTCTTTTTATAAGCCTTGAAACCTTTAAAAACTTATCAAGCCTCATTACAGTCCTTCCTCCTTTGCCTTGTCCCAGAATAAATCAAGCTCTGCAAGTGACATGCGGTCCATATCCAGGCCCCTTTTCAGGCATTCATTTTCAACGAATTCAAATCTCCGAACAAATCTGTCGGCCGTTGACTGAAGTGCCGTTTCGGGTTCTACTTTCAAAAATCTGCTAACATTGACCAGCGAAAACAAAAGGTCGCCTATCTCGGCTTCAATTTCATTCCTGTTTCCGCCTTCCCGGGCTTTAACGACCTCGCCGATCTCCTCAAGGGTCTTCTGGACCGCACCCTCGACGCTGTCCCAGTCGAAGCCTGCCTTTGCGGCCTTTTCCTGAATCTTCAGGCTTCTTAACAAAGCAGGATAATTCTTCGGAATGTCAAAAATCCTTTCGGAGTGGGATTTTAGTCCCTTTGCATTGTTTTTTATTTTATCCCAGTTCTTCAATACCTCGTCCGGCGTATCGGCAACCACATCCCCAAATACATGGGTATGCCTTTCAATCAGCTTTCGGCATATTCCGTCGACAACATCCCCTGCGTCAAATCTGTTTTCCTCCATTGCTATCTGTGAATGGAAAACCACCTGTAAAAGAACGTCGCCCAGTTCTTCGGAAATCTTTGCATCATTTCCGGAATCAATGGCCTCGAGCGCCTCGTATGCTTCCTCTATCATATATCTTTTCAATGATTCATGGGTCTGTTCCCTGTCCCACGGGCATCCCTCGGGACTTCTCAGCCTTTGCATTATCTCAAGCAGATCGCTGAATCCATATTTGTCCTTTTTCATTAAACTCCTCAGCACATTGTTTCTATAATAATCTCTGCCACCGTCTTCATTGGCATCTGACTGTCCATGCTTCGTTTCCTGATTCTGGCATAGGCCTCGTCCTCGCCGATTCCCAGCTTCTCCATTAGTATCCCCTTGGCTTTTTCGACGCATTTCCTTGTTTCTATGTCGTCCTTCAAGCGTACTATTTCATCTTCCAGTGTCCGCAGGCCTTTCCTGCTTTTCAATGCAATCTCCACTGAATTTGAAAGGACAGCCTTGTTTATTGGTTTTGCCAGGCATATCAGGTAAGGGTATTCGAAGTATTGTTCCGCATAATCCTTCTGCATTTGGTTCGCCAGCATAATCACAGACCCCAGCCCGCCGTTTATTACAACTTCCGCCACCTGGAACCCGGTCATATCCCCGAGATCGTAATCCAAAATAATCAGGTCGGGTTTGTACATCCTTGCCTTTCTAAGCGTCTCTGTTCCGGATGAGCATATATCCGTGATATTGAAAAACTCCTGTTCCAGCACAAGCCTGACTTTCCCTGCAAGTTCAGGGGAGCGCGCCGAAACAAGTATGCTCTCGTTTTTCATGTTTTCCTCCGGTATATTCTGTATTGCATTATACCATAGGATATTAAGCCTATTAAATCATTTAATTGGAACGGAAGATACCGAAGCCGTAATTATCCTGGGAATTCCCTGCAGGTCATTCTTTACGGATATTGATCCAAACCCACCCGACAAAAGCAGACCGGCTATCTTTTCCGACTGCCCGATCCCCACCTCCAGTACAATATGGCCAAATGGGTTGAGATGCCGTCCCGCTTCTTTAGCAAGCTTCTTATAGAAATCCATGCCGTCCCAGCCTCCGTCGAGAGCGGTCAAAGGTTCGTAGAGCCTTACATCGTCATCAAGTCCTGCTATTTGATCAGATGGTATATAGGGCGGGTTTGATGCGATTATATCGTATTTCTTTCCTTTTATTCCTTTGAACAGGTTGCTTTCAATTGCGATCACCCGATCCCGGAGATTGTGCCTTGCCGCGTTATCCCGTGAAGTCCGTACACACGCCGGATTGATGTCAACAAGGTCCGCCGTTATATTCTTGTCATAATATGCGGCGGAGATCCCTATGCATCCCGACCCGCAGCACATATCGAGCAGTTTTACTGATTCAGTGTTCTGCAGCATGGCCAAAGCCAATATCTCTTCTGCCAATCCCTCGGTTTCAGGCCTTGGTATAAGAATCCCCGGTTCAATTTCAAATTCAAGCGACATGAACCATGCCTTGCCGGTTATGTATGCCACAGGAATCCTTTTTTTTCTTTTTTCAATATACCCCAGGAAAACTTCTTGATTTTCCGCAGGCACTGTCTCATCGGAATGAGCGAACAAGTAGGATTTTTCACAGCCAAGCACACACGACAAAAGAATCAGCGCTTCCTTGTAGGGGTCGCTGATTCCATGATCCTTCATTATGCGTGATGCGCCTGACAGCAACTCGCCTATTACCATTTGTCAGAGCCTTTTTCCTCCGGTATGACTGCCTTGAATGCTTCTATTGCAACTTCCAGCATATCGTCTGTAGGTTCTTTGGTTGTGAACCTTTGGAAGAAAAGTCCCGGGGCGCTGGCTATCTTTGAAAAAAGGCCGTCGCTCTTACCTGCGATTTTTATAATCTCATATGCTATTCCCGCCACAAGCGGTATTAAAAGCAGTCTTATCAGCATGTTCAGTATTACTGAATTCCATCCGGTGAATGAAAAGACAAGCACACTTACGATAAGCACTATGAATAAAAACGATGTTCCGCACCTTTTGTGCCTGGTTGAGTATTTCCTTGCATTTTCAACCGTAAGTTCCTCACCGCCCTCATAGCAGCTGATGGTCTTGTGCTCGGCCCCATGGTACATCCATACCCTCTTTATATCGTTCATCCTCGACACAAGCACTATATAGCCAAAGAAAATTGCAACTCTTATTACACCTTCAATCAGATTGTTGACAATTACATTTCCCGTCGCAAATAACCCGGCAAGGAAGTTGGGGAGAAGGATGAAAAGGGCCACGGAAAACAAAAGTGCAAAGCCGACGCTGAAGTATATTATTATATTGAACGCCTTGTCGCCAAATCTACGCGTCATCCAGGCGTCGAATTTCGATGGTTTTTCTTCCTTTCCATCTTCCTCATCATCCTCAAGGTCCACGAATGAGGCGGCATGCATAAGCGCCTTTATCCCATAAACCATCTGGGCGAATATACCGTACATTCCCCTGACAAGGGGTATTTTTCTGAGTTTCTTATTGTATGCAAGTGTTTCGGTAGAAAGATCTATCCCGCCGTCCGGTTTCCTTACGGCGACAGACTTTTTTTCGGGCCCTAGCATCATTATACCTTCAAGCAGCGCCATTCCGCCGATGCTGGTTCTTTTTTCCATTTCAACCTCTAAATAAAAAGGCCGTATCTACCGGCCTTTTTGTGTTATTCCATACCGTATTTCTTTTTGAATCTGTCGACTCTTCCGCCGCTGTCGACAAGCTTCTGCTTACCTGTATAAAACGGGTGGCAGCTTGAGCAGATTTCTACATGGATCTCCTTTTTGGTGGAGCCTGTTTCAAATGTATTTCCACATGCACAGCGCACGCTTGCTTTTCCGTAATTCGGATGTGTATCCTTTTTCATCCTCTCACCTCTTTCATAAGGTCGTATATTCAAAACTTCCGTTACAAATAACGCAAGGGGTATTATAACATACCCCTTTTTATATTACAAGATTTTTTTATGAGTATTCATTTGTCGAAATACCGGTCTTGGTGTTTATATTGTTGACAAAATCCGCATTTGTCTTTGTGCGCATCAGTTTGTCAATGAACCATTCCGTAACCTCGGCGGTTCCCATGTTGCTCATTGCCTTTCTTATGGTCCATATGCTCTCGAGTTCCTTTTGATTCAACAACAGGTCTTCCCTTCTGGTCCCGGATTTGCTGATGTCTATCGCCGGGAATATACGCCGTTCCGATAACTTTCTGTCCAAGTGAAGCTCAAGATTCCCCGTTCCCTTGAATTCCTCGTATATGACGTCATCCATCCTGCTGCCGGTTTCGACCAGGGCGGTGGCTATTATGGTAAGACTGCCTCCGAATTCTATGTTCCTGGCTGCTCCGAAGAATCTCTTGGGACTATGAAGGGCTCCCGGATCAAGTCCGCCGGACAATGTTCTTCCGGTGGGAGTCATCGTAAGGTTGTATGCCCTTGCCAGCCTGGTTATGCTGTCCATCAATATGACGACGTCCTTGCCCTGTTCGACCAGCCTCTGGGCTCTTTCGAGTACAAGTTCCGCAATCTTCACATGGTTTTCCGGCACCTTGTCGAACGTACTGTATGCAATTTCACCATCGATGGACCTTTGCATGTCGGTAACTTCCTCCGGTCTTTCATCCACAAGAAGAACGATAAGAATGACCTCGGGATAATTCTGGGTTATGCTGTTTGCTATTTTTTTCAGAAGAACTGTCTTTCCCGCCTTCGGGGGAGAAACTATAAGACCCCTCTGCCCTTTCCCTATCGGGGCTATCAAGTCGATTATTCTGGTGGACAACTCCTTGGGGTTTTTCTCAACACTGAGTCTTTCCTGAGGGAATATGGGCGTAAGCGTATCAAATGATTTTCTCCTTATCGCAGCACCGGGGTCGTCGCCATTGACTGTGTTGACAAAAAGAAGGGCCTGGAATTTCTCGCCTTCGGTCTTAACCCTGCCGATGCCGGAAATCTTGTCCCCGGTTTTCAAATTGAGCTTCCTGATCTGTGACGGCGAAACATAAATGTCCTTTGGGCCATATGTAAAGTTCTCGCGTCTTAAGAACCCATATCCATCAGGCAATACTTCCAGTATTCCCTCGACCGGATCCTGCTCCTGTACTTCTTCCGGAGCTTTCTTTTCAGATTCGATGGGTTCCGCAACAGACTCTTCCTCCGGAATTACAGCCGCCGTTCTTGCTTTCGCCGCTTCGGTTGCCTCTTCCCCGGGCTGTTCGGGCTGCGCTTTTGCACGGCCTCTTGTTTTTGTCGAAACCGGCTTTTCATCTTCCTTTGAGCCGGCCTTTACAATCAAATCAACGAGTTCATCTTTTCTATATTTCGTTATGCTTTTTATGCCCATCATTTTTGCTATATAACGCAAATCCTCAAGCTTTTTCGTTTTAAGTATCTTTATATCCTGCATTCTAAACACCTCTCCAAGACGGATATTGAATTTATTCGGAAATTTTGAAAAAATCAGAATTAACTAAGAGAATTATAACATGCAGTATTTGCCCCGTCAATCAACCCAAACAAGGCATAATACATAAAAGCATTTGGACATAATTACCAAAAACGGCTCTTTGCGGGAAATGTTTATTTTGGTTTCTACGCCCCATATGTTGTGCTTTTATTTTAATTTATCATAAATATTGTAGAAAATTGTATTTCTATGTATTATAATGTATACAACAGGTGATGTTATTGAAAAACATAAAACCAAAGAT
>JAFGQE010000087.1 GCA_016935835.1 Clostridia bacterium
CATCAAGGAATTCATTGTCGAGGAATTTTTTCATGGTCTGGTTGAATGTCAGGCCTTCTGCAAAGAATATCGTTGCGGTTGGATTCGGTATCGGATTCTGGGAGAAGATATAAATCAACATATCATATCCTACAGGGTTGTCATATTCAATTCCTGAATTAATCCAATGATTTCCGGATTTATATCCTCCGTCGTTCCCCATAAGCTTCGAATAAAGCTCGAAATAAGTGTATTTCATTATGCGTTTGTCGCTTATGATCCCTTCTTCTATTAGAATCTCCGCTATGTCGCTGGTCCTAGAACCTCTCGGAATATTGATTTTAAAGCTGTTTGTTTCGTCAAGTACACCGACAAGCTCAGGTATATTCGTTTTATTGCGGTCAATGATGAAATCATTTGTAAGCCTGTAGCAGTATATGCCGAGTATTACAAGCGACACGAAAAAAGCCAGCCAGAATATCCTGCCGACCATTATACGAGTATTGCTTTTTCTGAGTTTAAGCGTTCTAATGGTTTTGGCGGTTTCCTTGTTGTCAGACCCTTTGGCTCCATCTTTTTTTACAACCGCATATGATCTTTTGCCCGGTTTTTTTTTCACAGCTGGTTTTCCCGCTGCCGATGTCTTTTTCTTTTGTTTATTCATTTCCATCTTCACCTTGATATCGTTTATTAAGTCCTTTATTCCATCTTTGCATTTTACAAGAAATCCCTTGAAGCCCGATTTGATTTTATTGAAATCAAAAGTCATAAATCAAAGCTCTTCCGGAGCTCCTCCTATTTCGTAAAATTTATCCCTCATCCACTGGGCCCATTCCTGTTTAACCTGTATGGTCCTGTAATCTCCATAATCCCTGGCAATGAATCCACCGTTTTTGTGGAAGAGCCTGACCATTCGTTCAGTTGTTTCCTCTATCAGCATCCTATCGCCGGTCGGGAGAACCTTTTGGATATCCGTCTCGGCAAAAAGAGTCGCTCTTTTATCGAATATCGCGGCCACCCTTTCCATCCCCATGAGGGACGGCTGGTCAAATTGAAACACTTCTATCCCGACTTCTATCAAATCTTCAAGAATCTCATAAATATATCCGCATGAGTGCATGAAAACCTTCATATTATGTTCCTTGGCCCTGTCGCAAAGGACCTTGAACGAAGGCTTGAACATCTCCCTCCACAGTTCCGGACTGATCATCAGCCGGTCCTGAAGCCCCCAGTCTTCGCAGAAAAATATGCAATCCGCTCCCACTTTCCCGTAATTATCAATAACGCCCAGCAGCATATTCACGACTTTTTCATTCAGAATCCATACATTTTCCTTTTCGATTATGATGTCCATCAAAAAATTCTCAAGCTTCCTCATATATCTCATGATGGAAAATGGAAAGCCTCCGAGCCATCCGACCTGCCAGTAATCCTCCTGTGTTTTCTTAAGTTCCGGAAGATGCGCAAATCTCTCGGGATTATCCCAGTCAGGCATTTTGACATCCTCTATGTAATCCCAATTTTTCAGGACTCCCTCAAGGACTTCACCGCCGCCGGTAAGATCGTGGGACATCTTTCCCCAAAGGTTGCCAAAGTCGTCAAGATGAAGGAACCCATTGAAATTTTCATATTGAGGGAATCTGTCAGCGAAAACCGAAGGATTCTGCCATTGCAGTTCCGGCCTTTGGTCCCGCCTCATATCAAGCCCTCTGAAGTCCGTGTAATGGCCATATCTAAGGTCATAACCTATCCTGGGCGGATTGTCGAACTCAATTACTCTGCGGATAATTTCCCTAGGCTTCATATAATCTCCTGTCGTGGGCTGCTTGCTGCGGCCTGATTGCTAAAACAAATTATACATATTGCAGGCTCATACTGCAACCCAAACCAACTTGAGCCCTTGAAAATGAAACCTGTCCCCCGGCAGACCCCATACCGGGCCTGCATCCAGACCTGTCCCTGGGGCCTGCATACCCGGCCTGCAGCCAAACCTGTCCCTGTACAATTCTCTGCAATTGAAGAGGACCTGTCCCCAATCATTCCCTGCGTATTGAAAAGGACCTGTCCCTTGCATATTTTGGCAATGAACCTCATGCCATATTTTGGAACTGCTCCTTGGTTATTCTGTATCTGAGTTTTTCACCGTTGATATATCTTTCCAATTCATCCACTGCATATTTACCCATGCGACGGCATTCTTCATCCATGGAACCTGCTATATGGGGGGTCAGAAAAACATTTTCAAGCGAATAAAGTTTCGATCCGGCTAAGGGTGGCTCCGGATGTGTGACATCAAGCACAGCGGTCAGGTCTTTTCTTTCCTCAAGCACCTCTACCATGCCCTCTTCATCCACGATCGCCCCTCTTGCAGTATTTATGAATGAAGCACCCGGCATCATTGACTGGAAATGCTCTTTCTTGATCATTTTTTCAGTCGCTGTCAACAATGGCGCATGCAAGGATACCACATGACTTGATCTGAATAATTCCTCAAGGGATACCAATTCAATCCCATTGCTTTTTGCATACTCCTTATCCGCATAAGGATCGTAAGCCACTATCCCGACATCAAGGCTTTTTAGCTTATCGCATACCATCCTTCCAATCATACCCAGCGAGATTATTCCTACGGTCGTTCCATACGCGCCATGGAGTATTTTCCCTCCATCAAAATACCCGGTGTGTTTTTGAAGTGCTTGTTTGAATGAGCTTTCAGAAGGAATGAAACCCTTGCAATATATTTTATTAATTTTATATGCGTTTTTCAGGCAAAGAACAATCTGTGCGAATGTATATTCCGATACAGGAACTGCATTTGCCGCCCAGGAACTCGTGATAACTATCCCAAAGTCCCAGAATTCGGGTGTTACTATACCCCTGATTGAGCCTGCGCCATAAAAAACAGCTTCAAGCCTCGGAGTCTTTTCAAGAAACGACTTGTCA
>JAFGQE010000088.1 GCA_016935835.1 Clostridia bacterium
ACGTACTCGCATCCGCCGTAATATCTTTTTCCCGGATAGCCTTCCGCATATTTGTTTGTAAGAGGCGTTCCCATTGCGTCGAGCACTGCCTCGCTTACAAAATTCTCACTGGCTATAAGCTCAATGTTGTTCCTCTGCCTGCTGACCTCGGCTTCCATTGCATCCGCAAGCTCCGGGTCGGTCCGTTTTATAATATCCAATCTGTACATATCCGCTCCTATTCTTTTATCAATGCGATTATCCGTGCGCTTTCCCCGGGAATCAACGCACTAAGCAACTCAGCCTCTTTTCTGCTTAACCCTCTTTTTGCAAGCATGTCCGGTCGTTTCCTGAATGTTTCCAAAAGGCTGCCCGCCAGCCTGTATTTCCTTATTTCCTCGTGATTACCCGAAAGCAGCACATCAGGAACCCTGATGCCTTCAAAAACCTCTGGCCTTGTATATTGCGGATATTCAAGCAAGCCGTTGAAATGGGAATCATTCGTTCCTCCGTTTTCATTTCCGAGAACTCCGGGAACCATCCGCGAAACTGCATCAACAAGAACCATTGCGGCTATTTCACCTCCGGATATTACATAATCGCCAATTGATATTTCCTCGTCGACTATTGAATCGATTATCCTTTGGTCAAGTCCCTCATATCGCCCGCAAACCAATGTAATGTGTTCAAGTGAAGCCAGCTCCATGCATTTACACTGGTCAAGCCTCGGGCCCTTGGGTGAAAGCAATACCGTAAGCCCCGGATTTCCTATGCTTCTCCACGCATCGGTAACCGGCTGCGCTGTCATGAGCATCCCGTCCCCTCCGCCATAGGGGTAGTCATCCGTATTCCCATGTTTGTCAAGCGTGAAATCCCTGATATTG
Organism: Clostridia bacterium; assembly: GCA_016935835.1. Lineage (GTDB taxonomy): Bacteria > Bacillota > Clostridia > DUPQ01 > DUPQ01 > JAFGQE01. The sequence goes on from JAFGQE010000088.1 coordinate 864, forward strand.
ATCTTTCTGATTCCTATGATTCCTTTCGCCGCCGCCCTTCCGACAACACCGTTTTCAACGGGAGCGAATATATCCGGGAATATTGTAAGAATATTAAATGTAATCATCATCAGTCAATCCTTCCGGTAGTCTGACTTCTATCATTCGGCCATCAATGTCAATACTCAATACGACCTGTTTTATGGCGGGCACCAGTATCTCGACGCCTGCATCATCAATGACCGAATATACATCATTGCCGCCGGTTTCAAGTATATCGCCTACAGTTCCGAGTTTGCGGCCTTCCTCATAGACGATGCATCCGATCAGATCCTCCATATAGTATTCACCATCCGCGAGCGGCGCGGCGTTTTCCCTCTTTATTCCCAGAACCGTGCCCTTCAGGCGTTCCGCTTTATCCCGGTCATCCACACCCTCGAACTTTGAGACGATGTATTTTCCCTGGAGCCTTGAATACTCGACTGCAAAATGCTTTCCGTTCGCAATAAAATACTTTTGTTCAATCAGATTGCGGGCGACGCCGGAACAAGGGAAAATTTTCACTTCCCCTTTCAATCCGTTCGCACCGGCTATTATTCCGATTTCAAATATCTTTTTCATATCATTACCGCGGCATGCGGAGGGCTCAGCCGATTATCTCAACAAGAACCTTTTTGTTTTCCTTTATGGCATAGGCCTTTACCAGCGTCCTTATTGATTTGGCTATTCTGCCGCCTTTTCCTATCACCTTGCCCATGTCCTCCGGCGCGACCCTTAGCTCAAGAATGGTGTTGTATTCTTCCTCGACCACGGTTACGCTTACGTCATCCGGATTGTCAACCAGGGCCTTGGCAATCATTTCAAGCAATTCTTTCATTTTTTCCCACCTACTCCAAAACGCCGTTTTTCTTAAGAAGCGCTTTTACGGTATCCGTAACCTGGGCACCCTTTGAAATCCATTCGGTTACCTTAGCCGCGTCAACCTCGAAGACTGAAGGATCCGCCATCGGATCATAGGTTCCGATCTCCTCAATGAACTTTCCATTCCTGGGAGACCTTGAATCAGCCACGACCACCCTGTAATAAGGGCTCTTCTTCGCGCCTATTCTCTTTAATCTGATTTTTACCATTTTGCCGTTCCTCCTGTTATTTATATTTAATTTGGAAATTTCATTCCTTTGAATGACTTTTTATTTGCGCCTTTCATTCCCTTGAACATTTTCTTCATGTTCTCGAAATCCTTCAGCAGCTTGTTGACATTCTGTATGCTGTTTCCACTGCCCCGCGCTATCCTTTTCCTTCTCGAGGCATCAAGTATCCTCGGGTTGCTTCTTTCTGCCGAGGTCATGGATTGTATTATCGCCTTTGTCCTTGCCATCTGTCTTTCATCTATCTTAAGACCTTTCAATTGCGCTGAATTCACGCCCGGCATCATCCCGAGTATGTTTTCAAGCGGCCCTATGTTTTTAAGCTGCTCCATCTGACCCAGGAAATCATCCAGTGTAAAGCTTGCATTCCTGAGCTTTCTTTCTATTTCCCTTGATTGCTCGTGGTCAACGCTTTCCTGGGCTTTTTCGATAAGGGTCAGCACATCGCCCATTCCCAGTATCCTGGATGCCATTCTCCCGGGATGAAAAACCTCTATATCATTCATCTTCTCACCCGTACAGGCGAATTTGATCGGTTTCCCCGTTATGCTCTTCACTGAAAGAGCGGCCCCACCTCGTGTATCGCCGTCCAGCTTGGTCAGTATAATTCCGGTGATATCCATGCTTTCATCAAATGCCTTCGCCGCATTAACTGCATCCTGTCCTGCCATTGAATCCACAACAAGCAATATCTCCGAAGGATTGACCGTCCTGCTTATCTTTTTCAGCTCATCCATCATGCCTTCATCAATATGAAGTCTTCCGGCCGTGTCTATGATTAAAAGGTCAAATGCTTCCTTTTTTGCAATTTCAAATGCATCGGCCGCTATCTGGGCCGGCTTTCCCCCGTCAGTAGCAAACACCTTGATATCAAGCTGCCTTCCTATTGTGAGAAGCTGCTCAACCGCAGCCGGACGATACGTGTCACATGCCGCCATCATTACTTTTTTCCCATTTTTCCTTGCGAGCCCCGCAAGCTTTCCGCAAGTGGTGGTCTTTCCAGTTCCCTGAAGACCGCACATCAGGTAAACCGTGGGAGGTTTTTGCGAAACCGCCGCCGGCTCATTTCTGCCGCCCAGCAGCGAAACAAGCTCATCATTGACTATCTTAATGATCTGCTGCCCGGGCGTAAGGCTTTGCATAACCGATTCCCCCACCGCCTTGGCAGAAATATTGCCGATGAATTCCTTCACAACCTTATAATTTACATCAGCCTCAAGCAAGGCCATTTTTATTTCCCTTGAAATTTCCTTTACGTCTGATTCCGTCACACGGCTTTTGCCGCGCAAATTTTTTATTATGGATTCAAGCCTGGACGAAAGTCCTTCGAATAAAGCCATCCTATCCTTCCACTATCTTCCCTATTTTCTCATCCGCGAGTTCAATTTTATTTAAATGCGCAGCTTCGATTGCTTCTGCCGCCAGCTTCCTGTTCCTGTACAGCTTGGCGCATAAACACAGCTTTTTCTCGTAATCCTCCAGCTTTTGGGTTGTTCTTTTAATTATGTCGTGAACACCCTGACGGCTGATATCAAGCTCCTCCGATATTTCGGCCAGCGAATAATTGTCATCAAGATAGAATGACATGACCTTTCTTTGTCTGTCCGTCAGAAGTTTTTCATAAAAAGCAAACAGCAATCCTGTCCTGACTATATCCTGCATACCCCACCTGTAAAGTATATTTACTTGTCACAGTATACAGTATTTGAAAATTCATGTCAAGGATTGTTATTATTAATTTAATATCTAAAAAACAGCATTTCACACAAGTACCGCCTCTTGATTAAAATGAAAAAAGGCACCCTCTACGGATGCCTTGCGTGTTCAATCCTGTGGAACTTCAGCAGACAATATGGGAATCTTCAGCACCTGCCCGATATTAATGGAGTTCGGGTCCGAGATGTTGTTGTAAGCCGCTATTTCTGCTACATGATTGGAGTCGCCGTTATAGAACATCGAGCTTATCTTGGACAATGTGTCGCCCGACTTCACGGTATATTCGGAATAAATCTTTTCAGGGTCCTCCGAAGGGGTCGGTTCTGGAGTGGGAGTCGGCGTGGGCGTCGGTGTGGGTGTGG
>JAFGQE010000089.1 GCA_016935835.1 Clostridia bacterium
CTCGGGCTTGTATTTCTTGATAAGCCTTCCAAGTATCCTGGCTTCAAGCTCGTCATTGAAATCATTGAGCCGCGGATCGTCGACAACTATAACCTTGTCGGCTCCATATGCATACAGGCTCTCTGCTTTTTTAGATATGCCCTTGCCGGTCGCCACGACCCAGACCTGGCTTCCGCGGGCGTCGGCCAGCGGCCTTGCCGCGCCTATAAGCTCATGGGTGACCAGCTGGATCTCGCCTGAAAGCTGTTCAGCCACGACCCATATATTCGCGTATTGCTTCTTGTCGTTTTCTGTCAATGCTATCATCTATCATTCTCCTCGATTCACAGGATGCTGCGCAGACGAAGTTCCCTGAACAGGTCTTTCGCGCATTGCTCTGATGAGCCTTCGATTATTTTCGTGCTTGTATGCCTCGGCGGCGGGGGATTGGTCTTTACAACCCTTGTGGGCGACCCGTCAAGGCCGATCTTCGTTTCATCGGCGCCGATGTCGGCGGGCTTCCATACCGGAACCTCTACATTTTCCGATGCAAGGCGGCCCCTCAAAGTTGGAACCCTGGGTATATTGATGCCTTTTACAACCGTGATGACAGCCGGGAGGCTCATTTCGCAAATGTCATAGCCGTCCTCGTGCATTCTTCTTACGGTTATGCTGCCGGGGGACAGGTCGTCGACCGCCATGACATATGTAGCCTGCATCCATTCGAGATGGGCTGCGATTCCGGGGCCTACCTGAGCGGTGTCGCCGTCTATTGCCTGCTTGCCGCAGATTACAAGATCGACTCCGCCGATTTTTTCAATCGCCTTGGCAAGGGCATAACTCGTAGCCCAGGTGTCGGATCCACCGAACGCCCTGTCGCTGAGCAGTATTGCCTTGTCTGCGCCCACGGATATGCTTTCCCTCAGAATATTCTCGGCCTTCGGAGGCCCCATGGAAAGGGTAATGACCTCGCCGCCGTACTTGTTTCTCAATTTGACCGCTTCCTCGACCGCATATGTGTCAAATGGATTGAGGATGGCCTGAACCCCCTCGCGGACGATGCGTTTTGTTTCGGGGTCTATCTTTGCGTCCGTGGTGCCCGGCACCTGTTTTATACAGACAACTATTTTCATAGCGTTTCCTCCTTAGCTAAGCGACTTATTCCATAAGCCGGTGATTTTGTCATATTGGTATTTGAATCCGAGCAGTGACAGGTATACACCGCACTTCGGGTAGAGGCGGTGGAGAAGTCCCAGCGTTGCAATCGGGTCGAATTCAGTATCCTCGGGAATCTCATAGCCGACGGCGTCGGACAGCAGATGAAGCTTCTTGCTCATCCATGCCTCGATTATGACGGGAACATCGGGATATGTCTCCAGAAGCTTGTCCACGATGACATTCTTCTCGATGATGGGCTGGGTGATTATAAATGTGGCCCCCGCGTCCATCTTGCGGTTCATCTTTGCAAATTCATGCTCCTCCGGCTCATAGGGGTTGAACGCGACGCCCATCACGAATTTACCGGGGTACTCCCTGCGTATATATTGAAGCAATTCTACGGAAGTCACGGACTCGACGCCTTTTGCGCCTATGTCGGACGGCTGAAGCTTGGGCAGCCTGTCGGAGCCGTCTCCGCTTATTACAAGCAGATATTTGATTCCGGTTGCGATGCATGTGCCAAGGATGTTGTCAAGGTCTTCCTTTGTGTGGAAGGTGTTGAGGTGGATCATGACCTGCTCTGGATTGACCTTGAGCTTCATTTCCTCGATTACCTCGGTGCCCTGAAAAGCCAGGAGCCCCATGGCATTGTCGGTTATACACGCGCAATAGCCGCTTTCCCTGACCCTGTTGAATTTTTCAACAAAAGAATCAAGGTCCTCGTGAAGTTTTTCGGTAGCCTGCTTTGGCGGCAGGATTTCAACATGGTAGATTTTGTTCCGGATATGATGTTCCATGGTTCCTCCTTGTATAGTCAATGTAATAATTCCCTTTTCAATAAAAAAGGCATTTATTAAAAAACCTTGCCCTTATTATACACTATGGGGTCTGTTTGTCCATGAAGAAAAATGTTTTTTTCATAACATGAATCACATTCCGGGGCAACCTGCCCATTCAGGACGCCGATGGAATCAAACCGCTTTTCCAGCGGGCCGGAACAATAATGATCAAAGCAGGCATTCCCTGAATTCATCCTTCAAAGATGCTTCGGAAAGACCATATCCGATAAGCACCAGGGTGCCTGTCACACCCGCATCCGTACCGGCGGGTTTTATATATAGGCTTCCCCCGACCCATTCGATGAAAAGCCTTCCCTCGTCGGTTGCAAGAAAACCCTTCGCCCTGAGAAGCGACCGGTCGTGCCTTTCCAGGAAGCGCCTGACTTTTTCCTTAGAAAGCAAGCCGGGTTCAACAAGGGTTGCGGAGAATATATCTTCAGGGGGAGATGTGTCGAGGCCTGCGCGGGCCGACCACGAACCCGTCAGGTCCAGATTGGCGGAAAAATCAATGTTTCCATATGAGGTTCGCAGAATCAATGCATCGGGATTCAGTTCGCGAAGCCTGGCTTCAAGCCGGGTCAGGTGGTTTTTGTCCACAAGATCCGTCTTGTTGATTACCAGGACCGAAGCTTCCCCGACCTGTGTCCTGACCGCCGGAAGGGTTTCGAAGACCTTGTGGAAATTCGCCGCGTCTATAAGGCAGAAATTTTGCTTTATGTCTATTTGCCCTTCTAGGGGAGGGGCCTCAAGGTATTTCCCAAGGTCCGCCGTATTGGCTATGCCCGTTGACTCGATGACCGCCAGGTCGAATGAAGGGGAATGCCCGGCGATTCCGTCGAGCGCCCTTATGAACTGGTCCCTCGTGCATACGCAGAAGATGGAACCCTGGTTTACTTCATAGACGGCCTCGCCGCGGGAGTCCACCAGGTCCTTGTCAATGCCGGCCTTTCCGAATTCATTTATCAACAGGGCCGTTGATTTATCCAGGGTCCGCAGGTGAGCAAGCAAATTGTTCAAAAAAGTGGTTTTGCCGGCTCCAAGGAATCCTGTTATAAGTATGATGGGAAGACTTTCCATTATGTCAGGTCCTTCAGCCATTCCTTGATTATCTTGACTTCCGGCGCATGAGACCATGACTTCAGCTGGGAAGTGGACAAAATGATTGCGGGAAGCTCGCTTACACCATAGCTTTTAGCAAGCTCCATGTCCATGGATTCCACGATAGCGATGTCCAGGCCGAGCTCCGTGACGGCGGTCCTGACATTTTCAAGGGCGGTTTTGCTCTCAATGCTGCCGCCGGTGACAACAGTTATGCTGTTCTGTTTTCTTTTGATTCTTATTTTAAGTTTCTTGTATATGCGGTCCTGCAGGACTTCAACGAGCTGGTCCCTTGTGGGAATGACGCTTACGAATGTAATCTTGCCGTCGATGCAGATGGTCGGCACGTTCTTGACCATCAGGGAGGCCATGAATGCGACGCTGTCGGGGGATTTGATCTTGTGCTCCCTCCAGACTACAAGCTCATCGAACTGGGGTACAATCGCCTTTACCGATTCAACCATGTACTGGCATGGGGCGCATGCCTCGGAATCCAGTGTTATTATGTCAACGATGACTTTGTCGGAGCGGCCGTAGTCGGACATGTCGAATAATTTGTAATCCTCCGTGAATCCCTTCGCATCAAGGGTTTCGGCGACCTGCCGCTTGTAATCGTCCCTGGCGACCCCGGCGACCGCCTGAAGGTTTGCGACAGGGGTGTCGTAGGGTATGTCGCAGCCCGGCGCCAGTATGTATCCGGTCGTTCCGCCCGTCTTTATGCATCTGTATGCATAGATTGAATTTTGATCCGGCGTGCCGTTGAGCAGGGCGGTGGTAAGCCGGAGGTTTCCACCGAAGCTGACATTCCTTGCAAGGCAGATTGATTTGACCACGTCAAGCGGTATGTTCTCGTCCACGCTTACATTGTCGGGGCCGCAGTCGCACATTACCTCAAGGTTTTTCAGTGCGTCGCCGCATACGAAAAAGCTGGAATACCTGCCCTTTTCGCGGATATAGTTGAATAGGCCGGTGCATTCGGATGTTACGAACTCCTTGAAGTGCACGGGACTTATCTGGCTGGTCATTGGGTCCACAAGCGCGATGATGTCGCAGCCGGCGTCGAGGTAGCCGTCAATCATGACCTTGCCGACGCGGGTACAGAAATGCAGGAGCTCCTTCAGCTCGTCGGGATTGTCGTACATTTCCATGAACACATTCGAGCCCATCAGATGAAGGGCAAGCGTGAAAGGCCCGGTTATCAATCCATACAGGGCTGTATCGGGAAGCTCCTTGCGGAGCTTTGCCGCCGCTTCCATCATGACCGGGATTCTTCCGCTGTTTATATCAGGAAGCCTTAGCTCCGAAAGCCTCATTGAGTCCAGCACGTGCGACGAAACCGCCGGCGGGTTCAGCTTTTCCCATTTCAGCGAACAGCCCAGGGCCTCCGCCTCCACCTGGAGATCGAATGCAACCGGGATCCCGTCCGCTTCATAGATTTCCGCGGCCTTGACCTGAGCCTTGACGATCAGGTCCGCGTCCCGGAGAAGTTCATCGGCGCCTTTCCCGATGAGCGCACCGCCGTGGCTGCCCACGAAAGGAACCCAGGGCACCCTTTCGGTCGTTTCCATCTTAATTGCCGATATTACCAGTTCTCTTCCTGTTTTCATGATATGATTCACTCTCCCAAAGGTATAATTCAAAAACCATACCTATTCTAATGCCTGGTGGGCAAGGATACAAGGCATATGGATATATTTCAGTCAATTTCACCAAAAGAAAAACTGCGCCCCGGCATGAGGCGCAGCAATTATGGTTATGATCTATGATTGAATTTAGAACAGGCCCGAGATTTTTCCGGTGCTGTCCACATCGATGTTTTCAGCCGACGGAACCTTTGGCAGCCCGGGCATCGTCATTATCTCGCCTGTCAGGGCGACCACAAAACCCGCGCCCGCGGATACGCGGACATTCCGCACGCCAACGGTGAAATCCTTGGGTCTTCCGGTTTTCTTGGGGTCGTCTGAGAGGGAGTATTGGGTCTTTGCCATGCATACGGGCAGATTTCCAAAACCGAGCTTTTCAAGTTTCCTGATTTCCTTGAGGGCCTCCGGTGCGAAATCAACCCCGTCGCCTCCATATATTTTGGTTACTATGGCGGTTATCTTGTCCTTCAGGCCCATTTCATCGGTATACATGAATTTGAATTTCGAGGAGTTGCCCTCGGCCAGCGCCACGACTTCCCTCGCAAGGGCCTCGCCGCCCTCGCTTCCCTTGGCCCAGACCTCCGAAAGAGCGACATTGACGCCCAGCTCCTTGCATTTGGCTTCCACGAAGGCAAGCTCATTCTCGGTATCGGTCGGGAAACGGTTTATCGCAACAACGGCGGGAAGGCCGAAGTTGACTGTGATGTTTTCGATATGTTTAAGAAGATTCGGGATGCCCTTTTCGAGCGCCTTTATATTTTCCTCGGCCATATCCTTCTTGTCAACCCCGCCGTGATGCTTGAGGGCTCTTACCGTCGCCACTATGACGACCGCTGATGGGCGAAGACCCGATACACGGCATTTAATGTCCAGGAATTTCTCCGCGCCAAGGTCGGCGCCGAATCCAGCCTCGGTGACCACATAGTCCGCGAGTTTAAGAGCCATTCTTGTGGCCATGATACTGTTGCATCCGTGCGCTATGTTCGCGAATGGCCCGCCGTGGACAAATGCAGGGGTGTGCTCAAGCGTCTGTACAAGATTGGGTTTGAGGGCATCCTTCAAAAGCGCGGCCATGGCGCCTTCAGCCTTCAGTTCCCCGGCGGTCACCGGGTTGTTGTCATGGGAATACCCGATGACAATCCTCTTGATTCTTTCCTTGAGATCCACCAGATCCTTCGAAAGGCACATGATCGCCATTATTTCAGAAGCGACAGTGATGTCGTAGCCGTCTTCCCTGGGTGTCCCGTTGCTCTTGCCGTTGAGGCCGTTGACGATGAACCGAAGCTGCCTGTCATTCATGTCGACACAGCGCTTCCATGTGATTTTGCGAACATCTATGTTAAGTTCGTTGACCTGGTATATATGATTGTCAATCATTGCGGCGAGAAGGTTGTTCGCTGCGCCGATCGCATGCATGTCGCCCGTAAAATGCAGGTTGATGTCCTCCATGGGAACTACCTGCGCGTAGCCACCGCCGGCCGCACCGCCCTTGATTCCAAAAACAGGGCCGAGGGAAGGCTCCCTGAGGGCTATCATGACATTCTTGCCGATTCTCTGAAGTGAATCGCCAAGGCCTACCGACGTGGTTGTCTTTCCTTCGCCTGCGGGGGTCGGTGTGATCGCCGTAACCAGTATAAGCTTGCCGTCAGGTTTCCCTTCCATTCTTGAAAGCATGTTGTAGTCAAGCTTTGCCTTGTAATTCCCGTACAGCTCGACATCATTTCTGTCGATGCCCAGCTTATCCGCTATTTCAAAGATGGGCTTCATCTGTTTGCCCTGTGCAATTTCTATGTCGCTCTTCATCCGCGTGTTTCCTCCGTCACTATTTTATTGGTATTTTCAGACCGAAGGGGTTCTCCGCCTGAAAATCCGGAATCCATGCTTCGGCAACTGCAATGAGCCGGCCGGCCCTGGCTGCGGCATGTCTTCCCGTTGAAAGTTCAACATTGAAATTATATCAATAAATCGGCCGGGGTTCAATTGTTTTGTTCCGAAAGATGCAAAGGCAAGCCATCAGAAGGACCTCCGTTCGATTGACAAGGGATTGGGCGTGAAATATAATGTTCTCGAAAAAACAATGCAAAGAGAGGTCTTAACGTGATTATAATCGGAGAAAAAATCAACAGTACTTTGAAAGCCATCCGTCCGGCCATCGAGAGATATGATACAAAGGCAATCCAGGAACTTGCGGTCAGGCAGGCCGAGGCCGGGGCATCATACATAGATGTCAATGCGGGGATGTTTTTCAAGGATGAGCTTGACAGGCTTGAGTGGCTGGTCAAAACGGTCCAGGAAGTCGTCGACATACCGCTTTCCATCGATTCGCCAAACCCATTGGCGATAGAGAGGGGACTTAAGGCGAATAAAAACGGAAAGCCGGTCATCAACTCGATCACCGATGAGAAAGAGCGATTCGAGGCCGTTCTTCCGATGGTCCTCGAATATAATGCCTCGGTAATCGCACTCTGCATGGACGACACCGGAATGCCCGAGACAGAGCAGGACAGGGTATCCATCGCCAGAAGAATGATTGAGAAACTGACCAAGGCGGGCGTTGCCCCGCAGGATATTTTCATAGATCCGCTGATCAGACCCATAGGAACCGGTTCGCATTACGGCAGGGTCGCACTTGAGACCATGCGTATAGTAAAGACCGAGTACCCGGATGTCCATGTAACATGCGGACTGAGCAATATTTCATTTGGGATACCCGAAAGAAAACTGATGAACAAGACATTTCTTGTGGCGGCGGTGGCTGCGGGAATGGACGGCGCGATACTCGACCCGCTCGACACCAAGCTGATGACTTTCCTATACGCGGCTGAAGCCCTGATGGGCAAGGATGATTTCTGCATGGAGTACCTGACAAAATACAGGGAAGGCAAGCTCGACGTGTAATCCCTCAATACGCAAGACATACAAACCCGGTTCCGAAGAGCCGGGTTTTTCATATGCCCGGACTTCATAAAAAACTGTAAAAATATCAAACAGTTGCCCAAGGCAACTGTTTGATAATAGGCGGTTGTTTGAAGTTTTAGGTCCGAAGAAGGTGTCAGTTTGCGGTTTTTTTCTTTTTATATAGATACAAGAACCAGTAAATTCCGCCGACGAACAGGCTTCCGCCGACTATGTTTCCAAGCGTAACCGGTATGAGGTTGCGGGTCATGAGCGTGCCCCAGTTGAGTGCGTCAAGCTTTTCAGCGGTCAGACCCGCCGCAATCGCTGCATCATAATACGCCGTGTTGGCCTTGGCAAGTATACCGGCCGGGATGTAGTACATATTGGCGACGCTGTGCTCGAAACCGGATGTGATGAACAGCCATATAGGAAAAAATATAGCCATGAGCTTTCCGATCATGTCCCTGGATCCGTAGGCCATCCAAACGGCGAGGCAGACAAGCCAATTGCACATGATGCCAAGATAGAAGGCTTCCATGAAAGACAGGCTGACTTTATATGACGCGATCTTTATCGTCGTCGCACCAAGAAGCGCCCCGCTTGCGCCCAGCTGCCCGGAATTGACTATCATGAATGCGATCATAAGAGAACCGATGAAGTTGCCCAGGTACACGAAGAACCAGTTCTTAAGCATACCCGACAGTTTGGCCTTTCCCTGCAGCACTGATACGATTATCAGCGTGTTGCCAGTAAAGAGCTCTCCCCCTGCAATCACGACAAGCATCAGGCCGGTTCCGAATATGGAACCTGCAAGAACCTTGCCGAGCCCATACGTGCCCGGGTCAGCCCAAAGATTGTAAGCGGCCATGTTCGAGCCTTCGCTTGCGAATGCGATGAATACTCCCGCCAGGATTCCCAGCAGAATCATTTTAAGAGGAGACAGCAGTGTTTTTTTCAATCCGCTTTCCACAGTATGTTCGGCTATCTCGCCAGGTGTCAAAAAAATCTTGTTTTCCATTGGCATCCTCCCGGGAAATTATATTGTACCGGGGCACCCGTCCGGCGATTCCGCGGTTTATCGCATCCGGCATCCGGGGAATCATTAATCCGGCGGCCCCATAAGGTTCATAAATCATTTTTATCAGTATATTATCAACCATTCCCGGGCATGTCAACAATGCCGGGTTACTAATCCGGAATCGCCCCCCGGCTGAAAAAGCACCTGCTCCGCGTGCCCCGCCGTCTGATATAATGTATATGGAATATTTGTTCAGGATTGCGTTGTGCGGAGGATATCATGGATTGCATTGAATCGATATTAAGCCGAAGGAGCATCAGGAAGTTCCGGAGGAAGGAAGTGCCCGCGGACCTGCTCAGGAAGCTGGTTAAATATGCTTCGATGGCTGCAAGCGCGATGAACAGGCAGCCTATGAAGTACGTGATTGTGTCATCGGATGAAAAAGCCGGCGAGGTTTTCAAGCTGACGCGGTGGGCCGGCTACCTGAAGGGCAAGGGTTCGCCGTCCTGGGATGAAAGGCCTGAGTCCTTCATCCTGGTTTTCAATGACAGGGAACTTGCGAAGGAAGGATACGAGCTTGACGCAGGCGCCGCAATACAAAATATCCTGCTGGGTGCAAATTCACTTGGCCTTGCGACCTGCTGGCTGGGTGCAATCGACAGACCTGCCATCTGTGCGATAGCAGGGACTGACGATCGATATGAACTGATTGCTGCGGTGGCAGTCGGTTATCCCAACCAAAAGAGCGTGCCCGAACCTTCGGAGGGAGACATAAAGTATTATCTCGATGAAGAGAATGTACTCCATGTCCCCAAGAGAAGGCTTGATGAGATCATTCTGAATACTTGCTGATCAGATAACCGCAATAATACCGGGGATTGAACGGTTCGCCGCATGCGAATTCCATGATTTCCTTCGGTTTCAGCAACTGTCCGTGCCGGTGCACTTTATCGGTCATCCAGGCGTTGACCCTCGACAGGTCGCCCTGTGAAACATCTGATTTATAATCGAAGGCCTTTCCCATGGAAGCGGCGAGCTGCGCGGCGATTGCGCTTCCGAGTGCATATGTGGGGAAATATCCGAACATCCCTTCGGACCAATGAACATCCTGAAGGACTCCCGTCGAATCGTCCGGGGGAGTTACGCCGAGGTACTCCCTGTATTTCTCATTCCAAGTTCCGGGCAGGGCGGCCACGTTTATGTCGCCGTTGAAAAGCATCCGCTCGATCTCATACCTGATCATTACATGCAGGCTGTATGTCAGCTCGTCCGCCTCGACCCTGACAAGAGTTGCCTCGGGTTTGTTCACCGCCCTGTAGAAGGCGTCCGCGGTCACATCCGCGAACTGAGATGGGAACAGCCCGCGAATATGGGGATGAATATATGAGGTGAATTCCCTTGAACGGCCTATCATGTTCTCATAGAACCGCGACTGGGATTCGTGCATCCCAAGCGATGCGCCGGAATCAAGTCCAGTATAGATAAGCTCGTCGGCCGTGTTCAGCTCATACAAGGCATGGCCGCCTTCATGAATGGTGCTGTAGAACGCCGAGGCAAGGTTATTCTCGTAATAATGGGTCGTGAACCGTACATCCTTTTTATTGATGCCCATTGTAAACGGGTGCTCGGACTCCGCCATTGCGAAGCTGTCCGGATCCAGCCTCATTATCGAAACGAGCTTTTTTGAAAGCAGCCTCTGTTTGTCCACAGGATAGGAAATCTTCATAAAGCCGTCATTGATTGATTTTCCCCTGGGAACCGCCTCGTGAATCAAGGGGACGATATTTTCCTTTAGCACGGAGAAAAACGCATCATAGTCATCCATGGAATAGCCTTTTTCAAAATCATCCAGGAACACATTGTAGGGTTTCTTCTGCGGATCACGGTAGTTGGCGAACCGTTTCTTGAAATCGACTATTTTCGCAAGGTATGGTTCGAATGAAGCGAAGTCATTTGAAAGCTTTGCCGTTTCCCAAACATGGTTTGCATCGTTTTGCAACTGCATGAACTCCATGAACTCCTGCATGGGTATCCTTGATATCTTGTCGAATTCCTCGCGGCCTTCCTCGGCTATCCTGAATGTGATCTGGTCCAGCGAATCCTTGTTTTCAAGAAGATAGTTCAAAAGATCATCCGTTTCCTTGTTTATGAATGACTTGTATACTTCCCCTGATAGGAATGAAAGGGTCCGGCCGCGGCATTCAAAGCTGTTTTTGGGAGCTGATGTGGATCCGTCGAAGCTCAGCATGGACATCGCCTGGTTGTACGCAACCTGCCTGGCCTGCAGCTCCTTAAGTTTTCCGATGGCTTCATCAATTTTCATAATCATAACCGCCTTTTCAATAAGTCATATAAATGATATATTTTTTTGATGACTAATACAATAGAGGGGGCCGATGCCATTAACAGCGCCTCTATCCGCGCAGACAGGCCGGCCCCGCGGACTCATGCAATCTTGCGGTTCTTCGGGCAATGGGCCGGGCAGACACGGCATGTTGACAATGAAAATCCGTTAAACTATAATTTGCGTAGTTGATTTGCGGGCGTGGCGGAACTGGCAGACGCGCTAGATTTAGGATCTAGTGCCTAACGGTGTGGGGGTTCGAGTCCCTTCGCCCGCACCAACTGTTTTTAACGCAATACGTGCAAACCTAACAAAAGGCAGGTGATTGAACACATGAATAAGAAAAGCAAATTGTGGGTGAAGCTGACCGCCATCATCATTGCAGTCGTCTTCCTGTTCTCGACATTCATGTTTCTTTTCCTGTATGCTTTCTCCAACTGAGCCTCGATGTCGAACCGGATTCCGGCAGTATACCACCCCTATGTTTCAAATTTTTAACAAATTGAACTAATCTGTTACAATTAACGTATATATATGTATAATAATCAGTAAGGGGAGATTGATTCCCCATTGGGTTGTGCAGGTGGTGCTTATGAGTTTTCTCGACGGTTTGAATATCGGCGAACAACTGAGATTTTTTTCACTGGAAATAGACGGAGTATGGGCTTTCATAGGCATTGTGATTGATGTCCTGGTTGTTTCATACATCGCATACAAAGTGATACAGCTTGTCCAGGAGACCAGGGCATACAGCCTGTTCAGGGGCCTGATGGCCATACTGCTCGTCGCCGTGGTCAGCAGTGTATTCAATCTTCGCACGATTTCATTCCTGATAGACAACATAATAGCCTTTGCATTCCTTGCCATAGTTGTAATATTCCAGCCTGAAATAAGAAGGGCGCTGGAAAAGCTGGGCACCAGGGGATTCAAGAGTATATTCCTTGGAGGGGGCACCGAGGAAAACACACTGAAAATAACGGCGATGATAGAGGATGTCGTCAATGTCTGCGAAAAGCTTGCGCAGCATTTCACAGGCGCAATCATAGTCCTGGAGAGGGAGATAAAGCTGGGCGAGATAATAAACAAAGGCGTCCAGATGGAATCAAGGCTGTCCGAGGAGCTTTTGATAAGCATCTTTGATACGCATACGCCGCTTCACGACGGAGCGGTGATCATCAGGGACGACAAGATCATGGCGGCTGCCTGCATACTTCCCCTGACCGACAACCCAAACCTCAGCAAGGAACTGGGAACGAGACACAGGGCCGCCCTTGGAATAACGGAGGTCTCGGACAGCCTCGCAATAGTTATTTCAGAGGAGTCCGGCAAGATATCGTATGCAAACAACGGGGGGCTGGTCAGAAATCTTAATAAAGAGACACTCCGCAAGGCCCTGCAGCTGAATCTGATAAAAAGCCAGAAGCAAAAAAAGAAACCGCTTGGATTTATGAAGGGAAACAAAGGTGCTGAAAAGACTAAAAAATAACATAACCATGAAGATACTGTCGGTAATTATCGCCGTGCTGTTCTGGTTCATCGTTTATACAAACGAAAACCCGATTGAAACACGCCAGATGAATATCCCCCTCACGCCAATCAACGAGAATTACCTTGCATCGGCCAACCTCAGGATTCTCAATGAATATGCCGGCGAGGTCGGAATTTCGCTAAAGGGAAGGAAAACCGAACTGGATAGGATAAACGCCGGTGATTTCATGGCATACATTGATTTCAGCAACGTGGACAGCGAGTATGTGGAGTATGTCGAAATATCGGATTTGACTTACATCGGCGACAGAAACATTAGCTACGAACTAAGCGGCAGCGGGCGCATAGGACTGAGCGTAGACAGGATCGTGGCCGGGGAAGTTCCCATAACCGTCGAGATAATCGGAGAACCCGCCGATGGATTCGTGGTTGCTGTTCCAACGGTCAGGCCGGCGAATTATGCGATTCTTGAGATCAAGAGCCTGGTGCAGGAAGTCGCATCCGCAATTGTAACCGTTGACGTAACAGGATTGAAGGGAACCAAGACGGTCAGGAAATTTTGCATGGTTTATGATACGAACGGCAATATTATCAGCGAACTGAGCAATGAAACCGCGATAGACATAACCATAAATATTGCAAAGGAAGTCCCTGTCTCGGTCAGGCTGGAAGGCAATCCCGCCGAGGATCATCTTGTGACAGCATCAACGGCGAACCCGGGTTTCGTGCTTGTATCGGGGTCCGAGGAAGATCTTGTGATGATAGAAAGAATATCGACGATGCCAATTGACATACAAGGTATCTCGGAGACCTTTACAACGACAGCCGGGCTGATGAGCCTGCCTGCGGGCACAGGCTTCGTGGGCGCAGGCGAGGTAGAGGTAACCGTAACACTCGAAAGCCTTTACGAAAAACCCGTGCTTTTCAGCAAGGGTCAGATTGAAATCAGGTGGGGCAAGCCAAGCTCTTTGAAAATATATACAATTCTCAACGATGACGTGGAGGTCATGGTGAAAGGAAGGCAGGATGTGCTTGACATGGTTACATCAGGAACCGTATCAGCGTATATTGATGTAAGCGGGCAGGAAGACGGCAGCATCAGCCTGCCGCTTCGATTTGACAATCTTGCCGGGGTTGAGCAGGTGAGCTTTCCGCTGGTGGACATCCTTATCCAGTCAAAGCTTAGCCTGAAGATTGAAACATCGACGATATCATTGGTCAACAGGCAGGGCGGCCTGTATGACTACAGCTTCTTGCGTGCGGAGGAAACACTTGTGCTCAAAGGCTTCGAGGAGGACATTGCCCTTTTGAATCCGCTTAACATAAAACCTCAGATAGATGTAGGGGAACTCGGGCCGGGCACACATACCGTGCCCGTGAGCGTGACCTTGTCAGATGGCGTGGAGCTGTTCCAGGATTTTACGACAGTTATCATCATAACGGGAAAATAGAATGAAGACCATATTGATAAAAGGCATCGCCGTGCCTGTTGAAAAGGCATTCAGGGAAGGACTCGACAATTCAGTCGAGTCCTTTGTCAGGAGAAGGCTGGGAACATCTGATTTTGAATATGCCGGACTTTACGGCAAATCGATTGACGCCCGCAGAAAAAGCAATATAAAGTATATGGTTTCGGCAAAAGTCCGGATCGGCGACGCATTTGATGCCGCCGGGCGGGGTTTCGCCGTTTTGGAGAAACCTGTACGGGATGTCATGGCAGGGGGAGGCAGGATGCTGGCCAATCCGCCGGTTATAGCTGGAAGCGGTCCATGCGGATTGTTCTGCGCATACCTGCTTGCCCAATATGGTTTTTCACCCCTGGTCATCGAGCGCGGCAAAGCCATTGATGACAGGAAGAAAAGCGTCAGGGATTTCTGGAAGACGGGAAACCTTGATCCCGAATCAAACGTCCAGTTCGGCGAAGGGGGCGCGGGTACGTTCTCAGATGGAAAGCTCGTGACAAGGATAAACGACCCCAGGTGCCTGCTCATAGAGGAAATACTGATGAAGCACGGGGCCCCCGCCTCAATATCATATGATGCTAAGCCGCATATCGGAACGGACATCCTTTCAAATGTAATAAAAAACATCAGGAATGAGATTCTTTCACTTGGAGGGAGATTTCAATACGATTCGCGCATGAGCGGAATAAAGGTGCAAAACGGAATGCTTCAGGCCGTTTTGGTCAACGATGAATATGAGATTGGAACCGATGTGCTGGTTCTGGCAATCGGCCATTCCGCAAGGGATACGTACAGGATGCTGCTTGATGCCGGGGTGGGGATGGAGCAAAAGCCATTTTCGGCGGGCCTTCGGATTGAACACCTGCAGGCGGATGTGAATTACTCGCAGTGGGGGGAACAGTCAAAATACATTGAAGAAGCCGCCGGGTATTCATTGAATCAAAGGACGGGAGACAGAACGACATATACATTCTGCATGTGTCCGGGGGGAGTCGTCGTAAACGCTTCGAGCGAACAGGGCTATCTTTCGATCAACGGCATGAGCTACAGCAACAGAAGGGGCAGGAATGCCAACAGCGCCTGGGTTGCGGAGGTCAGGCCCTGCGACCTGGGATCGTCCGACCCCATGGCGGGGGTGGAATTCCAGCGCCGCATGGAGGAAGCCGCTTTCAAAGCCGGCGGAGGCGGATTTACAGCGCCCGTGCAGCTGCTTGGCGATTTCATCAAGGGAGGGACAGGCTCGCACTTCGGGCGTGTCAGGCCGGCATTTACCGGAAGGACTGCATTTGCCGAACTCGGGGGCATTCTGCCCGGGTTCATAGCGGAAAGCCTGAGGATGTCACTGGATGGATTCGCACGCAGGCTTCCGTTTTTCATAGACAATGAGGCCGTTCTCACCGGCAGCGAGACACGTACCAGCTCCCCTCTGAGGATCAGGAGGAACACGGATTGCATATCCGTTACGCACAATGGAATTTATCCTGCGGGGGAGGGGGCGGGCTATTCGGGGGGGATAATGAGCTCGGCTGTGGATGGGCTTAAAGTTGCGGAATCCATTATAAAAATGTATAATTATCGCGGATGAATATTTATTGAGGTATACAAATGAGGAAGCTATTCGGAACCGATGGCGTAAGGGGCATAGCCAACATGGAGCTTACTTCCGATCTGGCGTTCAAATTGGGGCAGGCGGCTGCCTATGTCCTTGCAGGCGAATTCAATAGAAAACCAAAAATTATGGTTGGCACCGACACCAGGATATCCTGCGACATGCTGGAGTGCGCCTTGAATGCCGGACTTTGCTCGGTCGGGGCCGATGTGATCAGCCTCGGGGTCATACCGACGCCGGGAGTGGCGTACCTGACGGCAAAATACAAGGCTGATGCAGGTGTCGTGATTTCGGCTTCACACAATTCATATGAATTCAACGGCATAAAGTTCTTTGATTCCCAGGCATACAAGCTTCCGGATGAAATAGAGGCCAGGATAGAGGAGTTTGTATTTTCGGACGTAAAGCTGCCCCATAAGACGGGCTCCAAAATCGGACGGATAATAAAAAAGGCCGGTTACCGCAAGGATTACCTTGAATTCCTTGTTTCGCAGTCGGAAACGCGCCTTGACGGGATGAGAATATTGCTCGACTGTGCAAACGGGGCCGCATACAGCATTGCGCCCCTGGTATTTAAAAGACTTGGAGCTGATGCAACGGCAATAAATGCAGCGCCCGACGGAATGAACATAAACCTGAAGTGCGGCTCGACGTATCCCGGGAACCTGGCCAGCCGTGTCGCAGCCGGCGGTTACGACATCGGATTCGCCTATGACGGGGATGCGGACAGGGTCATTGCCGTGGCTGAGGATGGGTCCATAATTGACGGCGACCGGATGCTGGGAGTGCTTGCCCTTGACCTGAAGAGAAAGAACCTTTTGAACAATAATGCAATTGTAATAACCATTATGAGCAATATGGGGCTCGATAAACTTGCGCAGGAGAACGGGATATCGGTAATCCGAACCAAGGTCGGCGACAGGTATGTGATTGAAGAGATGAAAAGAAGCGGCTGCTCGCTGGGCGGGGAACAATCGGGGCATGTCATTCTTCGCGACTGCAATACCACGGGGGACGGGATCCTTACATCAATAAAGCTTGCTGGAATAATCGCGGCGGGGAATGCCTCGGCCTCAGCCTTGATGAATGTCATGGTGGAGTATCCGCAGATTACCGTAAACGCAAGGATAGGCAACGGCGGAGGAACCGGCGTCATGAAGGATTCACTGATCCTTGCGATGGCGGATGCAATCGAAGGCGAGTTGAACGGCGAGGGGCGCCTGATAATAAGACCTTCGGGAACCGAACCGGTTGTAAGGGTAATGCTCGAGGGAAGGGATGGGGAATATATCAGGAAAAAGGCATGGGAAATGGTTGAATTGATTGAAAGCAGGTTTGGAGAGGAGGTATAGAAAGACCGGAAAACTTGGCAAAAGCGCCGGGACCGCCTTGGCAGGCGGTTGACGAGGAGAGGGTTTATCGAAACATTCGGCGGATGGCCCTCCGGTTCCACAATCGAAAGGTACAGGACAAAGCTCCCGGGAGACCGGAAAACAAATGCTGTGCCGCGTGGTTTCCAGATCATTTCCCTGAAATAATTTTATAGGAGAAAAAAATATGTGTGGAATTATAGGCTGCTCAGGCAATTTTGACGCGGTGCCTGTTTTGCTCAGGGGACTCGAAAAGCTGGAGTACCGGGGTTACGACTCCGCTGGCATCGCAATACTGTGTGAAAATAAAATACAGGTAGTGAAGTGCAAGGGAAGGCTTGCCAATCTCAGGGAAAAAGTGGACGAAGGCATGTTCCGGGGCTGTGGTACGGGCATAGGCCATACAAGGTGGGCGACGCATGGTGAACCAAGCGATGTAAACTCGCATCCCCACATAAGCAGGTCCGGCATGTTCTGTGTCGTTCACAACGGAATCATCGAGAATTATTCAATGATCAGGGAGAATCTGATTGAAAACGGGTATGAATTCGTTTCACAGACTGACACGGAGGTGATAGCCCACCTCATCGAATTCAATTTCAACGGAGATGTGGTCAGGGCCCTGCAAAAGACCGTGAATCAGCTTGAAGGCTCATATGCGCTTGGGGTTGTCTATTCCGGAACCCCCGGAAAGATTTACTCTGCAAGGAAAGACAGTCCGCTGGTGCTGGGACAGACGGCCTCAGGTTGCTATATAGCATCGGACATACCGGCCATACTTGAATATACAAGGGATATATTCATAGCGGGGGACGGCGAGACGGCCTGTATCGGGAGGGAATCCATGGAGTTCTATAATTCAATGGGAATGGAAATAAAGAAGATTCCGATACATGTGGACTGGGATGCGGGCTCGGCTGAAAAGGAAGGCTATGAACACTTCAT
Organism: Clostridia bacterium; assembly: GCA_016935835.1. Taxonomy (GTDB): domain Bacteria; phylum Bacillota; class Clostridia; order DUPQ01; family DUPQ01; genus JAFGQE01. The sequence continues at coordinate 17,853 of JAFGQE010000089.1, forward strand.
GCTTAAGGAGATCCACGAGGAACCCGATGCAATACGAAGGACCCTGGCCAACAGGCAGTTTGACAAGATGGAAATCGGCAGGCCCGGAAGGATACATATAATAGCCTGCGGAACGGCTTATCATGCGGGGGTTGTGGCGAAGTATGTCATCGAGGAGACATCAGGGATACCCGTGGAAGTAAGTTATGCCAGCGAATTCAGATACAGGAAATCCATTGCGGGGCCAGGGGACCTGGCAATCATAATATCCCAGTCCGGAGAGACCATCGATACTCTGTTTGCAATGAGAAAGGCAAAGGAGATGAAATCCAGGACGCTGGCAATAGTGAATGTGGTCGGAAGTTCCATTGCCCGGGAAGCGGATGATGTTTTTTATACAAGGGCGGGGCCCGAGATCGCTGTGGCATCAACGAAAGCCTACTCAACCCAGCTTGCGGCCATGTTTATGCTGGCAAAGAAGCTTGCGGGAAACATGATGAGGTCGGAGGAGCTTGAGCTGATACCCGGGATGATAGACATGGTATTGTCCCAAAAAGAGAAGGTGTCCCGTTTTGCATCCGAATTGCATGGCGGAAAAAGCATATTCTTCATCGGGAGGGGGCTTGACTATGCGCTATCGATGGAGGGTTCGTTGAAATTAAAGGAAATCTCATACATACATTCGGAAGCCTATGCCGGGGGCGAGCTCAAGCATGGGACGATAGCGCTGATAGAGGAGGGCACGCCGGTAATTTGCTGCATGACCCAGCCCCATATCTTCCAGAAGATGGTAGGGAACATGAGGGAGGTTCAGGCAAGGGGCGCCAGGGTTCTTGTTATAACGACATCTTCTTTCAGGGAACAGGCGGAAAGACTCACGGATATGGTCGTGGAGATACCCGATGTGGATCCGTTGTTCTCGCCGCTTACGGCCGTCACTCCAATGCAGCTTTTTGCCTATTACTGCGCAGTGCTCAAGGGATGCGATGTCGACAAACCAAGGAATCTGGCAAAGAGCGTTACGGTTGAGTAGATTTCACAAGGATATATTATTGATGATAAGCCCGGGGGAAAAAGCAAACGCCATGGGGTCAGCCTTTCTCCCCGGGTTTTTCCTGAACGACCGCATAAATTCCGATGCCGTCCAGGTCAATAGTATATTCACATGAGCGCCGGCCCGATTTGGTGATTTGAACATCACGTCTTGCAGGCCCGAGTTCAGGACTCAGTAATTCCGGCCGGCTCATAGGGAATCTTGTTGAATCAATACGATATACAAGCTTATTATCAAGGGACTGCGATTCAATTCCTGCAAGTATAGGACGGCCTGAATTATCCCGGAGCGATGGATGGGGAATCGCCGACAGGGCGCGGTTGAGTAAATGGATCTGGTTTCCGCTGCCTGATGTCCGAAGCCTCAGGGCCCAGCGGGAATCACCTGACAAACGCTCGGCGACAGGGGTAAACGAACCTGAGGTCAGCAGATTTCCAAGGGGATTCCCGGCTGTCGAGGTTTCTATGATTTCAAGGCCTTTTTGAATATTTTTATCCAGATAATCCGAGCAAGGTTTGTCCCTTGGGAATCCATTTTCATCATGGGTGCCGAAGGGCAGTGAAATCCATGCCTTGCCGCCCTTTTCAAGATACATGGATATTGCATTGAACTGAGGGTCCGACAGGCAGGCCAGGCCGTCGAGCACCAGAGGGGTGCCGGATGAGCCCAACGCTGTTTCATCGGCAAGTTCATCGGCCCGCACGATTCTGTAGCCGATGTTATTCTCAACAAGGCTGCCGGCCCATTTCACAACCTTGTCCCAGTGTTCTAAGCCCTCGGCGTCGCGCCAGCCGTTTTCCCTGCAGTATCTGTTGGATGCGATGCGAACCTCGGCTATGTCACTGCATTTTGTGAAGTCAATATCGGAGTTCGCGGCTTCCCAGTTGTTGTATCCGCCGATTAGTTCTGAAATCTCATGGGCGTCATCCGGATCTTTCTCAAGCCTTTGGTTAAGCGTGCTGCTCCAATTGAATACTCCCCAGAAGCGGGCAAGGGCCCATCCGAGATATGCGCCGTCGCCGTATATGGAATAGCTTATGGCCATCGCGGGGGCGTCGCCTCTCTTTGCGGCGATATCCTTTTGCTGCAGGGCCTCCGGATCCATGCGGACCCAGTCGACGCTTCCGGTATTGATACCGCAGTTTTCAAGCATGAAGAAATCAAGGCTTTTTGAAAGTTTTTCAAGATTCAATGCAAGTGAGTTCAGTATGATGGGACCCGAGCTTGAGCAGCATGTCATGAGCGGGATTTTGCGCACGGAAGCCTTAATCATGGCAAGGTGGCCGGCCACGGAATCCGATTTCATCTTAAGCCAGTCCCTGAAAGCGGGGTTATCGTAATTACCCCAGTGATATTCCCCACGGGACCGGGTGTCTCCCCAGAAGCTTTCATCGCCGAATGGAGCTATTTCACGCCCATAATCCCTGGAGAGCCTTTCCCTGCAGTACTCACATCCGCAGGTTGCAAGACCGGCATAGTCGCACATGTCGTCGACTTCAATTCCGTCAAGGGGAACTTCCTTCAATAGCCTGGCAAGGTATTTCATATGCATATCAAGAAATCCCGGGTTGTTGTGGCAGAAGACCTCAAGCTGATAGTTCCTTGAATAGCCCCGGCTCCCGTCCCTGATGTCTGTTTCGCAAAGATCGTTGAAGAAATGCCCTTCGTACTGGGCGTGTGCGGATGCCTGCGGATCATGGAAAAGAAGTATGTGGTGCCGGTGGTTGCGGTGCACCTTTTTGAATTCGTCCATGTTCCGGGGACGCTGCACATGGTTGCATGAATAATGGTCCATGAACCTTATCCCGTATTTGTGAAGCTCATCGCAGACCGCCGCATAATATCCATGCAGCTGGCTGAAGTAGTTTGAAAAATCAAAACGCACATGAAAACCGAAGTTAATCGCCGTTTCGATGCGCGCCTGCGCAAATGAATCCGCGGTATATTTGATTTTTTCAATTATCTTTTTTTCCGGCCACAGGATGTCCTCCAATGTGCACCACCAGCTTGCGGTGCATCCGGGTGTGAAATAAGTATCATGCTTTTTATCCATTGCGTACCCCGCCAATAATTATGTCGATATGTCATTTGTACCATTATACTACCGCCGCCGCCGGAAAATACGGAATTATTCGCTTGCATTACGGAAACATTATCATTTTATATGGACAATCTGCATTATTGTGGATTATTATATTCAATGGCAGGTTTGCATGGCAGGCGGATACTGCCTGATTAACAATTAAAAGGAGATTACAAATGTTTGCTAAAGTAATTAAAGATGAATGCATAGGCTGCGGCCTTTGTGAACAGATATGTCCGGAAGTGTTCAGCATGGACGACGACGGCACGGCGGTTGCTATTGCCGAGGAGATTCCGTCAGAATGCGAAGGTTGCGCCGAGGAAGCCGCTGAATCATGCCCTACCAACGCCATAGAGATTGAATGACTCAAACCGATCATGGGAGATATTGAATGAAAGCGACAGTAGATACCGAAACATGCCGCGGGTGCGGCTTTTGCGCCAAAATGGCAAGGGGAGTTTTTGAAATCAATGCCAGCGGCAAGGCATATGCATCGGAAACGGACATACCGGAGGACCTTATGGAATTCGCAGAAATGGCGGCCGAGGAGTGCCCGGAATCATCCATAAAAATATATTAGGCATATTGTTAAATTTTTATTAAATACGCATTTATTTGTTTTGTTTCCTTGGCAGAAGGTATATATACATCAAAATTGCTGAAAGGAGCAACACAATGAACACATTTTTTATGACGGAAGAGTGCCCGGGATGCGGAATTAACATAATTTTCACGCCCGAACTGGCCCAGGTTGATTTCAAGGGACATCGGTTTGACAACAGGACGAATGAAGAGGACGCCGGGAACTGATTCCCGGGAAATATATAAAAAGCATTCCGGCAAGGCCATCGGCCTTGCCGTTTTCATTAAAAGGCGGATTGCCTGGGCAATCCTGCCTTTTTTCTTTGCCGTATTGTTTTTGACTGTAATATACGGCTGATATATACTTGTTTCAGGCGCATCAATATGAACGCTGCGCAAAGCGGAAAGTAAGGCGGGACAGGCGGAAACGGCAATCAGAAAGGCATGGGTATATCCGATGGAAACCAAGGCGGGACTGCTTGAGAACATTTACAACCAGGGAATATTTGCCGTCGGTGCTATGGAACCGAGGTTTCCCGACCTTCCGATGAGTGAGAATGAAGACAATCCGTCGGAATTTGTCATGAGCCTGGACGGCCTGTGGCGCTTTAAATGGCTTGCGACAACCGACGACCTGGATATCCCGTTGATAACCGATGGATCCGATGCCGATGGATGGGATGAGATTCAGGTCCCTTCAAACTGGGAAATGCATGGATACGGCACGCCGATATACACGAATATCAGGTATCCGCATGCCTTCAATGCAAAAAAGATTCCGGTGATCGACCCCGCGCAAAATCCATGCGGCATCTATAGAAGGGTTTTCACAATCGATGATTCGCAAATTTTGAGAAAAACAGTGCTGAGATTCGAAGGGGCGCAATCCTGCGTAAGTGTCTGGGTCAACGGAATTTTTGCGGGATATGCGCAGGATTCAATGAGCCACGGCGAATTTGATGTTTCTGAGCTGGTGAAGTCGGGTGAGAACAACCTGACTGTCCTGGTGGCAAAATTCTGCACCGGCAGCTGGCTGGAAGACCAGGATATGTGGAGGATGGCCGGAATCCATAGGGGCGTCAAGCTCATATCCGAGCATCCTGAAGGCATATTGGATGCTTTTATAAAAACAAGCCTTGCTGATGATTATTCTTCGGGGGAATTATCCGCTGAAATACAATTCCGGGGTTCTGCCAGCGGCAGGACGCTTGAGTTTTCTGTGCTCGGCGGTGGCAATGCTGAGGAAGAGGCTTTGTTTGCCCATAACTATGAAATAGTGAACGGGACCGTCGCAGTCGAGGCAAGGATTCCGGGAATATGTCCATGGAGCGCGGAGATACCGTGTATTTACAAGGCTGTCATGATTGCAAGGGGTGCGGACGGAGGATTCATTGACAGGCGGGTTATTGAATTCGGGTTTAAGAAAGTTGAAATAAACAACGGCATCTTCCATATTAACGGCAGGCCGGTCAAATTATACGGTGTCAACCGCCATGAATTCCATCCGGCATACGGTTTCGCGGTTCCCGCAAATATCACGGAAAAGGACATTTTGCTTTGCAAGGAGAACAATATCAACGCAATCAGGACCAGCCACTATCCCAATTCAGTCTGTTTCTATGACTACTGCTCCAAATACGGCATATATGTCCTGGACGAATGCAACCTTGAGACCCACGGGGTGCGCGGCCGGATTCCGGCGGGCAGACAGGAGTGGGAGGCGGAATGCGTTCACCGTATGGAGAACATGGTTCGCAGGGACAGGAACAAGGCGTGTGTAACCATGTACAGCCTTGGAAACGAGGCCGGGAACGGTGCTTGCTTTGCAAAGATGAAAGAAGCCGCGTTCAGGGCGGATGACTCGAAGAAGATTCATTATGAAGGGGCCCATGGACTTGAGACATCCGATGTTTTCAGCATGATGTATGCGGGCGTCGGTAAGATGAAGAGGATTCTTGAAGGCAGGACGGTCAGGATCGCCCCCGGGGATGTCAGGCTGTTTGGGCACAGGGTCGCCGGGAAAAAACACAGGCATGTTCCCTTCATGCAATGCGAGTTCGCGCACTGCATGGCCAACAGCCTTGGAAATTTCAAGGAGTACATGGACCTTATCGATGGATATGACCGGTGCATCGGCGGTTTCATATGGGATTTCGCAGATCAGAGCATATTGAAAAAAACGGATGACGGGAGGGATTTCTGGACTTACGGGGGGGACTTCGGGGATGAGCCCAATGATGCCAATTTCTGTGGGAACGGTATCTTCGCGGCCGACAGAAGCCCGCATCCCGCCTTGTATGAAGTCAGAGCTTTGTATTCGCCGGTTTCTGTATCGATGGAAAGCCCGGGGGTTCTGCAAATAACCAACAAGAGAAGGTTCGCAGGAACGGACGACCTAAGGATGCTGTGGAACATAACATCAGACGGAAGGACCGTCGAAGGCGGTGTAATTGAGTATCTTGACATAAAACCAATGTCGTCATATGAACTGGTCCTGGCACTGGAGGAATTTCCGGCTGAAGGCGAAATATGCCTGAATGTTTCCATGTTATATAAATGGAAGCCGGTTTGGATTAACGGAACGACGCTGGAAATATTCAAAGGCCAGTATATGCTTAGGGACCGCGGCACCGTCAAAAAGATGCGGAGGGATAAATTCGACTCGCGCATAGAGATCAAGCCCGACGGGATAAGGCTGGCGGGCCTGGTTGAAAGGCTGAGGATGAATTTCTACAGGGCCCCGATAGACAACGAAGGGCTGCTTGTCATGAACATGACCGGGAAAGAATGGCTGGTCAGACTGATGTACGGCAGGGGTTTTCGGGAGGCGACGGCAAATATGCGCCTTAAAAACTTCTTCACAAGGGATTCGGAAATAATCGCCCGATGGAAGACGAAATATTTCATGGGCAGGATAACTGCAATAGTCTCGCCGGCTGCAGACTGGGGATATTTAATCGGCATGTCGGGCAGGCCGGCCAGGAACATGATAAGGTTCGGGATGGAATTCGGGATACCCGGTCGTTTTGGGAACGTGGAATGGTACGGCAGGGGTCCGCATGAGAATTATTGCGACAGGAAGGCATCCGCACTGCTTGGATTATATAGATGCGGCATTTTGGAATTCGGGCACAATTATTTAAAACCGCAGGAAAACGGCAACAGGACCGATGTTAGGCGAATCGAGTTTACGGATGAGTCGGGAGAAGGAATCGGGATTGCCGATGCATGCGGAAAGCTTGAAGTCACTGCATGGCCTTATAACACCGCAGATCTGGAAAAGGCTGCGCATATCCACGAGCTGCCTGAAAGGGACATGATAACCGTAAATGCCTCGCTTGCGCAAAGGGGTGTGGGGGGAAGTCTGCCGGCGGCACTAAGGCTTTTGAAGAAATACAAGCTGAAGGCATTCAAAAAATACAATTTTGTGTTCCATATTTATAAAGTTACGGGGGATAAGAAATGAAAGCATCGGGATTTGAATTATATCTGAGGAAAGACGGAATTGTCAGGAAGTACAATGACAGCGAACCCGGGGTCTTTGGATTTTCCTTTAATGAAAGAAGTGAAAATGGAATAACGGTGTTGTCCGGGGAAATAACCGCGCAAGAGGACATTGAGCCCGTATGGGTGGAAACAGCCGTTCCCATGGAACTCAATGGCCTTGGTTTTTACGCCAACGGCTTCCAGTCGTGGAGCGAAAGTCCCTACTGTGATGCAAGAACCGGCGTAAGGAAGCTGAACGCATTGCTGCGCGAGGGGTTCAGGCTTAAGTATTACGGCGATTATCATTTTTGCAAACGACTCAGGGGACTCGCTTATTCCCATCTTTATCTGGATTTGCTCAGAGAAGGTAAAACGGAAGTTTTCATCGGCGACCTTATGCCCGGGGATTCCTACACAATGTTTTATCCCGACTATTCCCAAGATACTGTCACGGCGGCAAGCGATATCGAGGGATTGAAAATATATGCGGGGGAATCAAGGGAACTTTTCAGGATTTCCATATCGGCGGACAGCGGGATGTATTTCACATTACTTGGGCTGAAGCCGCTGCCAGCCGATAAAATAACGGGATGGACCAGCTGGTACAATTACTACACGAAAATCACCGGGTTTATCCTTGAGGCAAATATGCTCGCATTGCGTGAATCAAAAATACCGATTGATGTTTTTCAAATTGACGACGGGTGGTTCCAGGCGCTTGGCGACTGGCTTGAATGCAACGACAAGTTCTCCGAAGGCATGCAGGCGGTTGCAAGGAAAATAAAGGCGGAGGGATGGAAGGCGGGGCTATGGCTGGCTCCGTTCATATGCGACAGGAAATCAACTGTATACCAGCAGCACAATGGATGGATACAAAGGGACAAAAGAGGCAGGCTGCAGCCGGCGGGGTGGAATCCCAACTGGAACGGCATATTCTATGCAATGGATATTTACAATGAAGGCTTCCGCGAGTATCTGGCGGAGGTTTTCAATACGGTTGCAGGCGAGTGGGGATATGATTTCATGAAGCTCGATTTCCTTTATGCAGCCGCGATCCAGCCCGGGGTGGGAAAGACGCGGTGCATGGTGATGCGCGATGCAATGGACATGATTCTTGAAATGTCGCCGGGGTCAAAGATCCTTGCCTGCGGGGCGCCGATAGGACCTTCGATGGGAAGATGCCATTATTGCAGGATCGGAGCCGATGCAGCCACCATATGGGAGGACCGTTTCCTGAAAGCAGTTAATTACAGGGAACGGGTGTCGACCGTATCATCCATTTCAAATACAATGAGCAGAAGCTTCCTGAGCGGGAAGGCATTCATGAACGACCCCGATGTTTTCTTTCTCCGTGACACAAAGGAAATCAAGCTTACAAATGAACAGAAGGAATTGCTCTTCAAGGCCAATATTGAGAACTCGGGGCTTGTTTTCTTTTCGGATGACGTATCACAGTACGGCCCCGGGCAATCGGAACGGGTGAGAACGGCGTTTTCAGCCTACAGGGTTCCGCCCCCGTATCAGGAGCAGCCGGGGAGAACTGAATAGCAAGGCATTTTAAGCTTACTGGCAAAGTCTGACTGATATTATTCTTTTAAATAGCGGCCTGCCTATGCAGACTGATATAAAACGGCAGGGAAAGCAGTTTATGAAAATCAACAGGGACCTGACACAGGGCGATATAAAGAAGCAACTGACCGGCATGACATTCCCGATGATATTCGGTATTCTTGGGATGACGATCTTCAATCTTGTCGACACTTTCTTTGTCGGGCTCATCGGAACAAGGGAGCTTGCAGCATTGTCTTTCACTTTCCCGATAGTAATGACCTTCAGCAGCCTTACGCTTGGAATAAGCACAGGCGTCACGGCGGTTGTCGCAAAGGTCGCGGGCAGGAACGAGCCGGAAAAACTAAAATCGCTGGTATTCGACAGCATGCTGCTTTCGCTGATATGCGTGATTATTTTCATCGTCATCGGATTTGTGATACTAAAACCCGTGCTTGGTTTGATGAAAGCGGAGCAGGACCTCATACCAATAATAATGCAATATATGACAATCTGGCTTCCGGGTCTGGTTTTCGTTGTATTCCCAATGGTGGGAAACGGCATAATAAGGGCTTTGGGGGATACAAAGACCCCCGGGGTCGTAATGCTGATAGCCAGCATAACCAATGCCGTGCTCGACCCGCTGTTGATTTTTGGCATAGGCCCGTTTCCCGAGCTTGGCGTTCCGGGAGCTGCGCTTGCAACCGTATTCGGCAGGTTCATAACTTTCACGATAGCCCTCTATGTACTTATGAGACGCGAAAAGGTCCTGGTAATGCAAAAGCGAAACATGAGGCAGATGTCCGGGAACTGGAAGGAAATACTGCATATCGGTCTGCCCGATGGTTTGTCAAGGATAATCCTTCCCATAGGGAGCGGCATCATCACCGGTATGGTGGCGTCCTATGGCGTTGCGGCTGTCGCGGGATATGGAATCGCCACAAAGATGGAGAATTTTATCCTCATCATAACAATGGCCCTGTCCTCGGTGCTTGTTCCTTTCGCCGGCCAGAATATCGGGGCGGGAAACCTGGGCCGTGTCAGAAAGATTTTCAAATATTCAAATGTGTTTTCATTGATTCTGCAAACATCCCTTTATCTTGTAATATTTCCGCTGGCCGCGGTGCTGGCCGGATTGTTTTCGGACGATCCAGCGGTTATAGGCACGACGGCCTTGTATTTGAGAATCGTGGCTGCGGGACTTGGTTTCAAGGGGATTATACTTATGTCGTCGGCTTTGTTGAATGTAATGAGAAGGCCATATATCGCCGCAGCCGTCAATCTGGGGCAAATGTTCGCGATATTCGTTCCCCTTGCATACCTGGGCAACCTGCTGTTCGGGCTTTTTGGAATATTCGCGGCGCTTCTGATATCGCTGCTGCTGTCAGCGGGCGCAGCCTGGGGCCTTGCTATAAGGCGGCTTGGACGTCTGCAGGAAAAAGCCGGGGGATTGGCATGAACGGAGGAATGAAATGAGAAAGATCATTGACGAAATCATAAGATTCAGGGATGACAGGAACTGGAAGCGGTATCATACTCTGGACAACCTTGCAAAATCAATATCGATCGAGGCGGCCGAACTGCTTTTAAACTTTCAGTGGAGCAATGATTACGATTTTGAGAATGTTTGTGATGAATTGGCGGACATAATGATATATTCGATAATGGCGGCCGAGGCGCTGGGCGTGGATCCCGAGGAAATAATCAGGAAGAAACTCATGAAGAACAACATCAAGTATCCTTTGGGCAAAGAGATAACACTGGGGTGAACCGACATAAGCAATATTCGGGGAATTCATTCCTTTTACGAATCTTATGGCCACAAAACATAAGGGGAATCAATGGATAAGGGAAGTGTTATAAATTTAAGAATGAACAGGCTGGGATATACGGAGCCGGCCATCGACGGTAAGTCCTATGAAGCTGTTTTCAGAAGGCTGCAGCCTGTTCCGACCGACTATTTCTGTGAACCGGGCTCGCCCCCGAATCTCAGGGACAGGGCCCTTTTCGACGACCTTTCATACAACCGGGAGCTGCGGCGAAATCAACGGATAATCAAGGCCCGTTTCCAGGGAGGTACGATAGCCTATGTGTTCGACGATGAGCTTGAGCTATATGCGGCGGCATTCGCAAAACCCTTTTTCAGACCTGACGATGCCGAGACCGGGCTTTATCATGTACTCGACAGGCTGGGTCCAATGGACAAGAGGCAGATCATGGAAGAGCTCGATATGAAAGGGCCTGAAGTTACAAAAATCCTGAGGAAGTTCCAGATGGCTTTCAAAGTCTATGAAATC
>JAFGQE010000090.1 GCA_016935835.1 Clostridia bacterium
CCTGAGAAACTCCCGGGGCCTGAACTCTGTTGAAAAGGAGAAACTGCTTCACGAATCAGAGGATTTCTATTTGCGCTGCGCCCAGGAAACCCCCTTTTATGAACCGATATTCAAGGAACTATTGACAATGAAGTCGGGAATGGAGCTTTACTGAACAATTCTCAAAGGGTGCCCTGAATGTCCCGATTCGGCAAATTATGCGGGATTTAGGGGCGTACTAATAACATATATTATTATGCATCGGGTGCATATTGCCGGAAATATACCATTGACAATGAATTTTGAATGTGTGAAAATTATCATAATAAGAAGCGGAGACATAATAAATTTGTTGGTCTGCGAATTTTTATGATATAATGACTCAAACTAATTTTATAAATTAGTTTAGATAAATAGAAAAGAGGTTTATGAAAATGAAAAAGAACAAGATACTAAGATTAATCGGTATCTTTCTTGTTTTAGTCATGATGACAAGCATATTCTCAGCTTGTCAATCAGCTAAGACACCGGGCACGGGAAAACAGCAGACCACAACACCGTTGGTTGTTGGGTATCTCGAGTTCAGCGAAAAGTTCAGTCCTTTCTTCGCCGATACGGGATATGACAACGATGTAGTGGCAATGACCCAGGTTTCGCTGTTGACGACGGACAGAACCGGAGCCATCGTTTACAAAGCAATCAAGGGCGAGACCATACCGTACAACGGGGTCGATTACCTCTATACGGGCATAGCCGACGTCGAGGTCAACTATGATGAAGCCAAGGACGAGACCGTCTACCTGTGGACCATCAGGAATGACATCAAGTTCAGCGACGGCAAGAAGATGACCGCGGACGACATCATTTTCTCGTATTACGCGTATTCAGATCCCGCTTATGTCGGTTCGAGCACATTGTACTCGGTGCCGATAATCGGAATGAACAACTACAGGACACAGACATCCGACGAAGTTTTCGAAAAATTCGACAAGATGTGGGACGACATCAATGCAGCGGGAGCCGACCATGTCTGGTCACCTTCAGACACATGGACAAAAGAGCAGCAGGAAGCTTTCTGGGCAATGAACAAAGAAGAGTGGATGGCTGATGTACAGGCGATAGTCGACTATGTCAATGCCAAGTACTCTGCTTACTTCGAAGATTACACAGGATACACGCCGGATCAGGTCAAAGCTGAGCCAGGCCTCCAGATAATGGCAGGCATGGTATTGTGGGGATTCGGTTCGACCGATGAAGAAGGCGCGCTCACTTCAGCAGTCCTTGAAAAGAAGTGGACACTGAAGGACGGAGACTTCCCGACAATCGAAGACTATTATAATGAGACATTCGCTGCGTACGGCGGGAACATCGCCGAATACGCGGGAGTTGAATCACCTGGCGACAACGCGGCAGATGTATTCAAGGACAAGTTCATCAGGGCTGAGGGCCCGAAGGACCCGTCGCTCGGAGAAGAAGGAATTCCGAACATAGCGGGAATCAAGAAACTCAGCAAAACTCAGGTTTCCGTCACAGTAAAAGGCTTTGATGCCAGTGCCATCTACAAACTCGGCATACAGGTATCCCCGCTTCATTACTATGGCGATGAGACGAAATACGATTATGACAACAACAAATTCGGATTCGACTTCGGAGACCTTAGCAAAATACAGGAAAAGACAACACAACCGATGGGAGCAGGCCCGTACAAGTTCATAAAATTCGAGAACAAGATCGTTTACTTCGAAGCAAATGAACATTATTACAGGGGCGAGCCCCTCACATACTACATGCAGTTCAAGGTGACCAATGACGCCGACAAGATACCTGGCGTCGCAACCGGAACAATCGATATAGCCGACCCGTCATTCGGAAACGCGCAGGTTGAGGAAATCAAGAGCTACAACTCAAACGGCGGGACAACGGGCGACAAGATCACGACAAGCACGGTTGACAACCTTGGATATGGATATGTAGGAATCAATGCCGCAACAGTAAATGTCGGCGGAATACCTGATTCCGAAGAAAGCAAGAACCTGAGGAAGGCGCTTGCAACCCTCCTGGCGGTATACAGAAGCCTGTCGGTGGACAGCTATTATGGTGAAAGGGCGTCGGTAATCAACTATCCGATATCCAACACATCATGGGCTGCTCCGCAGAAATCCGACGACGGATACAAGGTGGCGTTCTCGACTGCCCTTGACGGCAGCGACATCTACACATCGACGATGAATGCCGATGAAAGATATGCGGCGGCCCTTGACGCGGCGATAGACTATTTCGTTGCCGCAGGGTATACATACGATTCAGCGAGCAAGAAGCTTACGGCTGCACCGGCTGGCGCAAAACTCGAGTATGAGATAATCGTACCTGCCGGCGGGTCAGGAGACCATCCGTCATTCGTACTTGCGACAAAATTCAAAGAAGCGCTCGAATCGATAGGAATGACAATCATACTGAACGACCCCGCCGACTCGAACGTCCTTTGGGACAAGCTCGATGCGGCAACACAGGAAATGTGGGCGGCGGCATGGGGAGCGACGATCGATCCCGATATGTATCAGGTTTACCACTCTAACAACGTAATCGGAAACGAAGGTTCGTCAGAATCCAACCATTACCACATCCAGGATGCTGAACTCGACCAGCTGATACTTGACGCAAGGACCAGCCCCGACCAGGCATTCAGGAAAGCAACATACAAGGCATGCCTCGACATAATAATAGATTGGGCGGTTGAAGTGCCGACATACCAGAGGCAGAACTGCATAATCTTCAGCACGGAGCGTGTCAACATTGCAACGGTGACCCCGGACATCACAACATTCTGGGGATGGGCGAACGATATAGAACTGCTTGAAATGAACGTAGCGGAATAAAGTCGTAACCCGGACCGTACACTAGAGGAAATACCATAAGATTTGCGCCCATCTTCTATGGTGGGCGCAAATTTCTTAGTGGTTAGAAAAATTTGAATATAAATCAATTTCGGAGGGAGAGATCATTCATTGCGCAATTACATAATTAAAAGGTTATTCCTGAGCGTCCTGATACTTTTCTTTGTCGCATTCATCATTTATGCGATAATGCGGAGCATACCGACCTCTTATGTGGAGGCCATCGCAAGGGAAAGGGCAAACCTGCCTGGCTCAAAGAGCTATACGGAGTGGATACAGCAGCTGAATCAGATATACGGGCTCGACAGCGGAATCATCAAAGGTTTCTTTGGTTGGATCGGAACCGTTGTTCAGGGAGATTTCGGCGACAGCTGGGTATACAATGTTCCCGTTGTGGAAAAATTCAGGGAAACAATCTGGTATTCATTCGCGCTTGGCAGCATATCGTTCATAATTCAGGTCAGCATCGCCGTACCGCTTGGAATACTGGCTGCCAGAAAACAATACAGCAAGACCGACTATGCAGTGACCGTTGTCGCACTGGTCGGCATCTCGCTTCCGATTTTCTTTTTTGCAACTATTCTGAAACTTGTCTTCTCCATAAACCTCGGATGGTTCGAACTATACGGGACCGTCGGAAGATTTTATGAGCAGCTTGACGGATGGGGCAAGTTTTTGGATTTAGCAAAGCATTATGTGATGCCGATAGCCACCATTGTTATCGTGGGCATCGGCGGCTTGATGAGGTACACCAGGACCAACATGCTTGAGGTCCTCAACTCCGACTATATACGAACTGCAAGGGCTAAAGGCCTGACAGAGAGGCGCGTTATAAATTATCACGGTTTCCGAAACACACTCATACCCATAGTAACAATTATAGGCGGCTCCATTCCCGGACTTTTCGCAGGCGCGCTGATTACTGAAACACTGTTTGGAATAACGGGAATAGGCAAAACTGCATATGATGCCATGGTGGGCGGGGACATCCCGTTCTCAATGTTTTATTTGTTATTTTTAGCAGCACTGACCCTGCTTGGAACACTGATCGCCGACATACTGTATGCGGTCGTAGATCCGCGTGTCAGAGTAAATTGAGGAAGACAGGTAGACGATGAACAGAAAAAACAAAAACAACATACATATGGAAGATCGTCAAGGAAAGCCTGTTGACAGCATGGCGCTCGATGACGAAAAACGGATAAAGATACTGTCGCCCGGCCTGCTGGTATTCAAGCGTTTCATAAGAAACAAACTGGCGATAACCGGTGCAATATTCATACTTGCGATGTTCATATTCTCATATTTCGGCGGATGGCTGATGCCCTACAGGGAAGATGAGGTATTCACCAAATATGTCGACATGTCAAAGGTCTATGCGGCGGTGTCCGAGAATACGGAATACAAGTTCATAACGACCGATAACACGGAATTCCCGATGATAGCCAGGTCGCAGTTCGTGCTGGCCTCGAACAACGACAGGAATTTATTTGAATCGCAGGGCGTCAGCTACAGCATAGAAAAACTGGCTGATGAACTTTTCGTGGTGTTCAACACGAGGGAAGTGGCTGTAGTAAGCATTATATTGGGAAATACCAATGTTGCGCTTTCCGATCCTTCGATGGGCCCGTCTTTCATCGAGAGGCTGGAAGAAGCCGTGGATGCCGGCGAGGAGACCTTCACATACAACGACAAGAAATATCTTCTTGTCCAGGGGAAGAAGAATTACCTGGCATACGAGCTTGAACCGCTGGCCCTTGCCACCCTCAACAGATATGACTTCATTTCAGCAGATATATCAGTCAGTTATGATTTTGCCTTTGCAATGGAGCTTGCAATGCATGAGCTGATGGAAACCGGTGAAAAAAGCAGGCTGATTACGGTCGGGGGAGTCGAATATGAGATGGAGGTCGAGGAGGAAAAGGCATCCATTTATCTGAGGAACAACGGAGACAGGACACTGTATGCCAATATCTCAAGATACCTTGTTGAATCCATTTATCAGGATGTATTCATCAGCATCGATTTCAAGGACCAGGTCAAGGCAATGATGTCCGAGGGCGTCGAGGGCGTCCAGGATTTCGTATATGTAAATATAGATGGCGAAGAAGAGGAATATACGATTGAAAGAAATAACACGGAATGGGTCATCAGGTGGATAGAGGACACGCTTGTCATAAAAGCATATGACCCGCCGTCAAAAGAGCACATCATGGGAACCGATGGAAACGGAATGGACATCCTCACGAGACTCATGTACGGAGGCAGGATTTCCCTGATGATCGGATTCATCGTAGTTGTCATAGAGACCATGATAGGTATAATATTGGGCGGAATCGCAGGCTATTTCGGCAAATGGGTCGACAATCTGATAATGAGGATAGTCGACACGTTCAACTCGATTCCGTCGCTTCCGATAATAATTATAATCGGGGCGATGATGGACGCCCAGAGGGTCGACCCCAAGATCAGGATGATATACCTGATGTTCATACTGGCCTTCCTTGGATGGCCGGGCATAGCCAGGATGGTCCGCGGCCAGATCCTGTCTCTTCGCGAGCAGGAATTCATGATTGCGACAGAGGCGACGGGACTGTCCGTCAGCAAAAGAATATTCAAGCACCTGGTTCCGAACGTAATACCCCAGCTGATTGTTATAAGCACCCTCAGCCTCGGCGGTGTAATCCTTACGGAATCGGTTCTTAGCTTCCTGGGCCTCGGGGTCAAGTTCCCGTTCGCCTCATGGGGCAACATCATAAATGCGGTCAGCAATGTGCATGTAATGACGAACTACCTGTTTGTCTGGATACCCGCAGGCTTTTGTATTTTGATCACGGTTCTCGGGTTCAACTTCATAGGCGACGGACTTCGCGATGCATTCGACCCGAAGATGAAAAGATAGGAGGAGGGTATCATGAAAGATGAAAAAATAGATGTAAACGAAACCAAGGCAACCGACTCAAACTATCTTTCCGCACGGGAATCCCATAAAATATCGCGCGAGAACCGTCGTATAACCGACCAGTTTGAGAAGCAGAATAAAAGAAAGAACGTCCCGGAATCGGAATATACAACAAAAATGAAGAATCCCGCCAATGTCGTGGAGTTCGACAATCTGCACACGTATTTCTATACGGACGTGGGCGTGGTCAAGGCAGTCGACGGGGTTACTTTCGACGTCCCGTTCGGCAAGACGGTCGGCATAGTGGGGGAATCAGGCTGCGGCAAATCCGTCACAAGCCTTTCCCTGATGAAACTTGTCCAAAGGCCGCAGGGCCAGATTGTAGAGGGCGAGATACGCTTTGATGCGGGCGACAAGGTATACGACATCGCGAAGACCCCGATAGAGGAAATGTACAATATACGCGGCAACATGATATCCATGATATTCCAGGAGCCGATGACCAGCCTGAATCCTGTTTTCAAAATAGGAACCCAGATAGATGAAGTCATCACGCTTCACAGCCTCGATCTGTTCCATGAGGAGATGAAAGCCGCGGAGAAATCCGTCAGCAATGTCAAGCCGTCCAAGGAAAGCAAGCTGATGATCAAGGCAAGGACACTTGAGATGCTTGACCTCGTGGGAATAGCCGACAGCGAGAAGGTTTACCGCATGTACCCGCACGAATTGTCAGGCGGAATGCGCCAGAGGGTTATGATAGCAATGGCCATAGCCTGCAACCCGAAGCTTATAATCGCTGACGAGCCGACGACCGCACTGGACGTTACGATACAGGCCCAGATACTGGAAATACTCATGGAGCTCAAGGACAAGATAAACTCCAGCATCATGCTTATCACGCACGACCTCGGTGTAATAGCCGGCATGGCGGATTACGTTGTTGTAATGTACGCCGGCCGCGTGGTGGAAAAGGGTACCGTTTTCGAGGTGTTCAAGGACCCGGCCCATCCATATACGATTGGACTTATGGCAGCCAGGCCGGGCATAAACAAGGAGGTTGAACGCCTTTACAGCATACCGGGCAAGGTTCCCAACCCGATAGACATGCCCAACTACTGCTACTTCAGGGATCGTTGCGAAAAAAGAATAGCCGCATGCGACGGAGAATATCCAATGGAAATCAAGCTAAGCCCCACGCATTCCGTGGCATGCTATCTCTATACGGAGGAAGAATATAGAAATGACTGAAAAAAGCAAAAGACAGATCGCGGCGGAAACAAAGGAAAGACTTGTCATTGAGGATAACTATATTCCGCTTGTGCACGATGACAAATACATACTTGAAGTGAATGCGCTGAAAAAATACTTTCCCATAAAGGACGGGCTTTTACAGAGGGTAACGGGCCATATCAAGGCCGTCGACGGAATCAGCTTCAAGATAGAGCGCGGGACGACGATGGGCCTTGTGGGCGAATCGGGCTGCGGCAAGACCACCGCGGGAAGAACCATCCTCAGGCTCACCGAGAAATCGGCGGGGCAGGTTCTCTTCAACGGAAAGGAAGTCTACGACTACACGAAGAAGGAACTGCAGGCCATCAGGCCGCAGATGCAGATAATATTCCAGGATCCGTTCTCAAGCCTGTCGCCCAGGCTTCCCATCAGGGAAATCATCGGCGAGGCCGTAAGGGAGCATGAAATTGTCCCCAGGAACGAATTCAACGACTATATCAACGATATAATGGAAAACTGCGGACTTCAGCCATACCACCGGGACAGATATCCCCACGAGTTCTCGGGCGGGCAGAGGCAGAGGATATGCATAGCGAGGGCACTGGCGCTCAACCCGGATTTCGTTGTATGCGACGAGCCCGTTTCGGCGCTTGACGTATCCGTGCAGGCGCAGATCATAAACCTGCTGATGGACCTGCAGGACAAGTTCAAGCTGACATACCTGTTCATATCCCACGACCTTTCGGTCGTCGAGCATATATCAGACACGATCGGTGTCATGTATCTGGGCGACCTCGTGGAATTCGGCAGGAAGGAAGACATCTTCCGCATGCCGCTGCACCCGTATACGAAAGCCCTGTTCTCAGCGATACCCGTGCCCGACCCGACGGCGAAGATCAACAGGATACTGATCGAGGGCAGCATGCCTTCTCCGGCGAACCCACCCAAGGGATGCAAGTTCCACACGCGCTGCCAGAGTTGCATGGAGATGTGCAAGACGGTGGTCCCGGTGCAAAAGGAGATCGAGCCCGGGCATTATGTGGTCTGCCACCTGTACAATGATTACGAAGGCGCGTAATGAAAAGGCGCCGGTGATAAAATGAGCAAGAAAAAGCATGATGACGACGACGGCAGGCAGCTCGCCGATATGAGCGGTGTGGTTCCAAGCTCATATGGTCTTTTCCCCGAGAGAATGAGAAGAAAACCAGCGGAGAAAAGAAAGCCGGAGGCCGGGGATGAAGCCCCGGTATCAATCGAGCCCATGACCAAGAAGGAGACAAGGTCGATGCTGTTCCAGGCGATGTGGGCCAGCATGCTGATAGCCCTGATTTTCATCGCGTTGGCGGCTCTGTTCATACTTTTCAGCATCCATGTCTGGTTTAAATAGAAACATAAATAAAAAGCCGTTTGAGATTGTTCCCAAACGGCTTCCTTTATTATGCAGCTATTCGATTATCGGATTGTCATTGTATATTCCGTCGGGGGCGATGGCTCTCTTTATCCAGTCGAATGTCTTATATCCGCTTAGCGTGAACCGTATGTTTTCCTTTTTGTAAGTGTAGAGGATGAACACCCCGTCGATGACGGAGGGATCCTCTGCAATGATGTATTGAGCCCCGTCCGAAAACCTGAGATAGATTGCCGTATCCGGATCCCAGGAAGGCTTTTTGTAAATCCTCTTCATCTCCGAAACAGTCAGCGACGAATAAATGCGCTGCAGGTTCCGCCCGGCCACCAACGTGGTCACGTCGTCGTACTCAGCCTCGAGCGTCCCGCCTTCATCAAGCGTCATCCTGTGGAACATGGTGTCCTTGCCGTACTGCACCCTGGTATAGCTGTCGGAAACCGCAAAAATTATGCTTGCGATGATAACGACAAAAAACACTACTACCGGTATTACTATTTTCTTCATATATAATCCTGCGTCAATTCATAAATATCCGCGCCGGTCCACGGCGCATATATATTATACAATATTAAAATTCAAAGTGAACAACATAATATTATTATTCGTGCACAGCAGGCCGGCATGCTCGATTTTGTGCTATAATTTATTGAAGATGGTAGAAATATGATAGTAATAAAATTAACGGCGGCCGCAATACTTGTTTTCATAATACTCAAGGGCACGAATGTCCTGAGCTATACGATAATTAAGAAATCCGTTCTTAAAAGCAGGGTATGGGACCTTAACATATGCTGCGGCGGCACTGACGGCGGGGGAGTCAACTGCGACATTGAAATGCACTCAGACGGCCTGCCCAACTTCATGCTCACCGAGGATATCTACAACCTTCCCTTTGAGGACAAACAGTTCGTCAACGTACTGACATCCCACACCGTCGAGCACATCGATGATCCGCAGGCCTTTATAGACGAGCTGCAAAGGGTGGGGGAGAATGTGACTATTCTGATCCCGCCGCTGTGGGACCTGACCGCGGCCTTCAACTTCCTCGAGCATAAATGGCTTTTCCTTACCTTCAGGACAAAAGTCAGCAAACTGCCCAGGCACATCCGGCTCCCGCTGTCGGACTGGTGCCACAAAAAATACGGCCAGCGCATCAAGGCCTGACCCCCGAAAACAAAAACCGCAGGCACCCGCTAAATGGGTGCCTTTTTCATGCGTTGAACAAGGCTGCCCTAAAACGACAATTCAAAGGCTGCCCTGAAACAACGATTTAAAGGGTGCCCTGAAACAACAATTCAAAGGCTGCCCTAAAACAACAATTCAAAGGCTGCCCTAAAACGACGATTCAAAGGCTGCCCTAAAACAGCGATTCAAAGGGTGCCCTTAAACAAGGCTGCCTCTTTCGGCCGCAATATTGAAAACGCGGATGCCGGATGATAGAATTATCAAAATGGCATCTAATAATAATCGTCGGGGGCGTTTTATGGACAACAAGGGCGAATGGCTTCAGTGGAGGCATGACACACGGCGCACAGGGCACAGCGGTGTTCCGGGCAGAATCACGGACCCGGGCATCGAGTGCTCGGCGTTTGCGGGCGCGTACGAGGACTACATATCGCTGCAGCCCGGCGGCGCGGCGAACCTGTCCCTTGGAAATGTAAACGGCGGCGGGTTCGACGAGGACGCCGTCCGCAGGGACTTCGGCATGGACCTCTACCTTGACGTCGAGGGAACCGGCGCAGAGGAAAAGGTCGAGGAAAATATCATGGTCCGCTACATCAAGAAGGAAAGCGGAAAGGGTTACCTGCGCGTGCGCTTCGAGTATGCCTTCGAGAACGACCGGTGGGGAAGCGACGAACCGACCTATGGTTACCTTGAGGAGCGCGAGGACGGGGAGTGGCGGACCATATGGCGCACCGAGGCGGACAAGACCGCCTTCTGGCGCCCGAACCTGCTGCTGGCCGACATCGACAACGACGGCACCGACGAAATAATAACGACCGAAAAGGGAAGGCTCATCGCCTACGACTTCAGGACCGGGGCGAAGATAAGAGACCTCAGATACCACAACTCAAGGAACTACGGCGAGTACTTCGCATACGACTTTACCGGCAACGGCTATCCCGACTTCTTCTCTATAGTGCACTTCCCGGCGCACGCCGAGGTCATCCTCAATGATGGAAAGGAATTCAGCTGCGCATGGATCGACAAGGTGCAGGAAACCATCGCCGACACCGGCAAGCTGCTGGTCACCGTCATAAACCCCATATGCGACCTCGACGGCAACGGCAGGCCCGACATCATATTCAGCAGATACAACCAGCACGGCGACAGCAAATGGCACACGACCGTGCTTGAGCCCGTCACAGGCGCCCTCAGATACTCCATGCCCGATTTTGTCGCGATGGAGATACTCCCGACAGGTATCAATGAAAGCCCGCAGATATACGGCTACAGGACCTCCGGCAGCTACATAAACCCCGAGGCCAACGCCGCGATATATGAAATAAGGGACGGCGCACCCAGGGAGGTATTCCACGACAAGGGCATGTTCTGGTTCTCGTACTTCACCCGAACGCCCTTCTCGGCATGCATTCCAAGGACAAAGATGGCAAGCCCCGACGGAAGGATGATACTGTGCGGTGAAAAGAAGGATAACGGCAATTGCAGGGTAACACTGAGGGAATTCACAGGGGACGCCATGAGGATACTGGGCGAAGCCACGCTGCCCTCGCCGGCGGTGCAGTATGTCTCGGACGACGGAAGGATCCTTATCAAAACCTCAAGGACCGAAGGCTTCGAGGCGAGCGCCGCGGGCTTTGGCATGACTTTGCTTGGCACGAGGGAAGTGCCCGGCCGGCCTTACGAAACCGGCGTCTGCGAAAAAGGCAGGAGAAACATAGCCTACGGAATCACGCCCGAGCTGAAGGTCGGTGGCGCGCCCGTGGTTTTTGTCGCGGGAGGGGAGCCCAGGATAGCCCTGCCCGATTTATTGAACAAAAGCATATGCTGCTTCAGATACAAGGATGGAAAGCTCGAACAGCTCTGGCGCAGGCCCGGCTTTGGCATGGAGCTTGGAGCGGGGGTCGCGGTAAGGCGCGACGGCGGAGGACGCACGATACTTTACGGCTCGAGCGGTCCCGACGGCGTGGCCATGCTGACGGAGGCGTCGCCCGACGGCGAACCCCTCGCAAGGATAACCATCGATTCCATACCCGCCCCGGTCATAAATCCGCTCACCGCTTATTTCGGCATGGGCCCTGCCTCGTGGCTC
>JAFGQE010000091.1 GCA_016935835.1 Clostridia bacterium
AATTCCCGGACCGGTATCTCATGGCGTTTTGATGACCAAGTCACACCGGAATCGTCGCTGTATTTGAAGACGAAATGCCCGCCCATGTCGCAGCGCTTTCCGAAAAGGTCTTCTCTCTTCACATTGTCGGTATTATGGTTGTAGAAGCAATAAATCCTTCCATAGGGTGTCTTGGCCAGGACCGCATACGCATGGTCGGCGTCATCGTCGAGCCTGACGGGGCCGGTCCATGTGGCCCCGTAATCAAGGCTTCTGGATATTACGACGCATTCGCCCGGCGCACCTTCCACCCCCGTGCCGGTCGTCGTGGCGCAGACCCAGGCGCCGTCGCCGGCCTTAACGACATAGGGCTGGTCGCTGTATGCGAAGGTAGGGATGATGTTCCCGTTGATTATGTGCCTGAAGTCATGGGATGACATGGCGGTTCCTCCGGTTGGATTTATATAAACCATTATAGTTTGCCGCGGTGTAAAAATATATTGTTTCCTGGATTTTGCCAAATTATGCCGGGATTGCCCGCCTTTCGGGGAAGTCCCATAAAAATCTTGTAATGAATCCCTGTTGTTAGTAAAATATACTAAAGGCGGGATATTTGCATCGGCGGCCGGGGCCTTCGGGGACGCTTTCGCATTAATGCATGCGGCGGCCGGCCATTCTATCGGATTCCGCAATAACACATATTTTTTACAAGTCATTCATGGAACCGATACCGGACGGAATTTATTGGCGGCGACCAATGGAATAGATTGAAAACGGAATTGTTACGGGGATTTGGCATGAATTTGTTCTGCAGCGGCAAAATGATAAAACAAATGGATATCGCGGAGGCAAGGCCGGTGTTTTCAATTCTGCGCGAAATCGCGCGCGCCCTTGAGACAAAGGCCCCGCCCGAGGCGCTGAGGAAATACAACAACAAGCCGATGAAGGGCGCAAAAAATGTCTGGAAATTCTACACCGATAAAAGCAACAGGATAATATGGTCCTACGGCAGGCATCTCGCCGGCACGAGGCCAGAGGAGGCCGACGACATATTTCTGCTTGCATATGCTAACCATGACGAGCAGGGAAGGATCGCCGCCGACATCAGCAGGGATGTCAACAGGCGCAATTTCTACCGGGTGGAAACGAATGGCCCGGCGGACCGGGAAAGCCCCGGGAATGGCGTCAGGTTTACGAATGCCCAGGTAAACTTCATCAAGGGCGGTGTCCCGATGATGATTTCCGGAGGAGCCGGCAACGGGAAGACGCTTGTGCTGCTCGAAAAACTCAGGAGTCATATTGAAACATATGATGAAAGGCAGGCCGCGTATTTTACCCTCACCGAAAAGCTCAGGCAGAATGCGATGGAGATCCACGGACGCGCCGCCGGGTCATCCGGGGCATGCAGGTTTTTCAGCATTTACGATTACTTCATGGAGAGCCTCGGGCTGGATCCGGCCGATTTCGTGCGCTTCCACAGGTTTGCCGGATGGTATGGGGGCAGGAAGGATGCGGAAGCTTTTGAGGCGATCGACATATGGGTGGAAATAAGGGGTACGATAAAGGGATATGCTGGCATTGGATGGAAAAGGAACGCGCCGTTTGGATTCAACCTGATTTCAGAGGCATCGGGAAAGTTTCTGACAGGCAGAGGGCATCTGGCAAACCCTGGCGGGGACAGGAAGCTGCTAAGATGCGCATCGGCCGGCAATGATGCATTTGAGCAGATGCAAAGGGAAGTGCTGTCAGCGGGGGAAATGCCGTCGATTCAAAAGGATGCGGTGCTCGCCGACATTGCAAAAATCCAGGAATATGCAAAAGCCAATGAATACAGGGATCCGATGATTGGAATTCAGGATTACCTGGACATGGACAACGACTTGTCCATGCACCCCGGGGAAGATAAGAGGAAAATATATAAAATTGCCGCCGAGTATCAGGAATGGCTGACCGCCGAAGGCCTTTTCGATGATAATGACATGGCGCTTGCAATTCTGCGGGAGGGCAGGCCCGGCTTGTTCGGGTTCATTGCCGTCGATGAGATACAGGACATACCCGAGATTCAAATCCTTGCCCTGGTTTCATTGCTCAAGGACAGGCGGAACGTGGTTTTCAGCGGGGATATCCATCAGATCATCCAGCCAACCATATTCAATCCGGCCAGGCTTTCGGAGCTGTACAGCGGCAGCCTTAAAAACGAATATCTCAAGGTAAATCACCGGAGCCAGGGACAGATAGTTGATTTCACGAACGATCTTTCCGAGCTAAGACGGCATATAATCGGCAGGAGGAAAATTGAGTCGGAGCTGCGGGAAGAGGCCGTATGGAGGGGGATGGCCCCGTATTTCCTTGACGATTCCGGCGATAATTGCAACAAGGCGATAGAATTCATAAGCCGCATGCCAAATGCGGCGATAGTAGTCTCCGACAGAAGCGAACGGCTGCTCCTCGAAAAATACACGGGGGGCGAAGCCGCGAACATATATACTGTGGATGAGATAAAGGGGCTTGAGTTCGACTATATTTTCTGCAAGAACCTCATCGGGCGCAACGCCGACAGGTGGAGGGAAATATTCGAAGGCCGGGCAAGGCACTCCGGCCGGCACAGGTACTATTTCAATATCCTTTATATAGCCGCGACAAGGGCCAGGGAGAGCCTGTGCTTCTGCGAATCCTCCGGCCTTTACGGGATAACGGAGCTCAGGGAGCTGTTCGCCGGTACGATCAGGGTAAGCGGGTTCAATGCGGCGGCCCTGGGAATGGATACGGGCAGGGAAGGCCCTTCCGAATGGAAGGCGGCGGCGGAAAGGCTTGAGAAATTCGAGGTATATGACAAAGCCGCATTGTATTATGCAAAGGCGGGTGAAACTGGTTGCGAGGAACGCTGCAGGATTCTGCATATGATAAATTGCGGATCCATCGGGGAGGAAGAGGCGATGTCGCTGCTTTTTGAAGCGGGCGAGGATTCCGCCGCACATGCCCTGGCACGCAAGTTTGGCAACAAGAATATGGAGTTCCTGGGGCATATCAGGACCAGGGAGTTTTCGGTTGAGGACCTTGAAGCGGATTTCGGTGAGGAGTACATCATGGGGATTTACCTGTCGCAAGAGACTTCCCCGGCCGACAGGAAAATCATAGAGGAAAAATATCTTGTGAAAAAGATAGCGGCGGTCCGCAGGATGCTTGTCAGGAACAGAATCCTGATCAAGAAGCAGACAGGAGGAGAAAGATGACAGACGGTTCGAAAGATTATGATTACAGTGAAGTCATTGCCAGTTTTCAAAACTGTGCGAATGCGGCCAAAAGCTTTTCGGAGGAATACAAGAACCTGTACAGATCATTCAATTCATTGAAAGGCACACTCGACGGCCTTGAGGAAACCGGCATTGACGCATCAGCCGCGGTGAAGCTGATAAATGAAAATGTTTCTCAGATCAACAAGCTTAAAAAGCATATCCCCGGTCTGATGGAGGACCTTGCGTCATTGAAGGAAAGGCTCGCCGAAGCAGGCGGCATCTACGGGGGCATTTCGGACGGCCTGAAGGAATTCGGCGACAATGCGGGCAAGCTTGAGGAAATAACAAGCAGGCTTGAAAGCTTTTCAAATGTAGTTGACAAATTCAATCCTGAGAATCTGAAGGAAGCATTCGCCGGCTTTTCCAAACAGGCCTCGGATATAAACAAATCCTTCGACAGGTCGATATCGTCATTCAAGGTGCAGATTGACGAATACAAGAAGGCAATCAAGGAAATGAATTCGACGATCAAAAAGTGCTCGCTTGATATAAACGGATTTAAAAAGGCCGCCGAGGGCAATCTCAAGGAAATAAAGGGGTTCGCCGGGGAGAGAAGCGGGCATGTCATCGATAATCGTGTGGTCGTCGATGAAGCGATGCTTGAAAAAGTAGTGGCAAAGGCTTTGGAAGGGTTTGATAAATCCGCGGGGACGCCCGTCAACGATGGCGCAAGTGAAATATTTCTGAACGAGGATGCGGTGGAGCTTATGGCATCAAGGTTCGTCGCGGGTGTGGAAGCTTCGGCCGCGCTGGGAGGGACGAAGGCCAGGAACCCGGACAGAAAACTGATCATGGATGTTGTAAAGGAAGCGCTGGCCGCCGACAAGTCGGGCAGGGAGGAGTCGGCCCGGGCGAATCTTGAGAAGATAACCAAGATTCAGACCGACTTCAAGACGGATATGAAGAAACATACGAAGGAAATCCAGGATATGTTCAGGACCGCCCTGGACGATATTTCTAACAAGATAAAATTCACTCTTTCGCAGGACCTGGAGGCGATAACCAGGGCTGTGCAGAAATCATCGAAGGATATGAAGGAAGAGATAAAAAAGACATCATACGGCGAATCAACCGCACAGGTTGCGGGGCCTGCGCCAATATCCGATGATTTCGAGGATATCTTGAAATTGATGGAAAACCAGCAGGCTGAGTTCATGGCCGGGGTCGTCGATGTCATCAGAAACGAAGTGTCCGTTGAACTGGAGAAGAGGCTGGCCGACCTGGAGCTTGTTCCCAGGGAGAGGCTGCAGCTGATGTCCCTGGAGGAAATCAAGGAAAGGAACAAGAAATTTCCGTTTTATGTTATTGATCACAGGAGTGACAACCTGGACAAATACCAGATAAGAAAATTCAATCCATATTTCGAGGCCGAGTACTCTTTGGTAATCGGAGAAAAAAGATTCAAGGCCGAGGCTGTCCTCGACATATACGAGAAGCGTTACTTGCAGGTCGACGAGGAAAATTCATGAACAACCGCCGGAAAGACCGGCGACAGGGAAGCGGCTGGGTAAAAAAGTTCGATTGGGGCATATTTGTTTGGAGTTGGGGCATATGAATTGTACTATAATATGATGTGTGATAATTTCTAGAAGCGTAAGCAAATATATGTTTGAAGGAGATTATTTAGATGAAAAAGAAAATCTGTATTTTGCTAGCAATAGCATTAATACTCTCGTTGTCTTTGGTTGGTTGTGAGAAAAAGACAGATGAAGTGATAGTCATGAAAATAGGGCATGCTCAATCACCGGAATCGCCAAGGCACAAATCATTGCTGAAGTTCGAGGAGATTCTCGAAGCCAGTACGGACGGCGCCATC
>JAFGQE010000092.1 GCA_016935835.1 Clostridia bacterium
AAGCTTTTTATGGTTGCGACCGCCTCGTATCCGCTTCCTATGACGACCGTGCGGTGCTGGCCGCCGTCGTTCTTTCCGTTGCCCTTGAATTTCGACCTCAGCAATCTGAGCACCCTGTATGAGAACCTGGCCGTGCCCGAGAGGCCCGCCTGCACGAAGAACGCTATGATGGGCACGCTGTTGGGGAGGTTGTGCCCGAACCGCAGGTTTATAAGGAACAATATGGTGGCCGCCGATGCGCTTGCAAAGAGCAGCTTGACCATTTCCTCAACCGAGGCGAACTTCCACAGGCTTTTATACAGGCCGAATATGGAGTATATGATTATGACGACGGCCGAGTAGGCGAGCCAGAACGGCATGATGTCGCCGTTGTATGCGGAGATGTCGAGTGAGTTGAGGCGCAGTACGAGCGCCAGCGTCAAGGCGCCCAGGGCCGCGGCCGCATCGCAGAACGAGAGCAGTATGCCTTTTAGTAACAGTTGTTTGTTTATGTTGATGAGCTTTTTCATAATCCTCCGGGGATGGCACGGCTTCGCCATGGGACACCCTGCCGCGCGGCGCTGATGTCCTTTTGGTAAGCTATTGCCTCGTCGCCGGTCCCGCGGGCCGAAACACCGGGGAGCCTGCTCGGATTTTGTAATCCCTGTCATGAAAATGCGTCTTTGCTGCCTTTATTTATGTAATGCGCCCGGCGCCTTCATTTTGTATTCACTACGGGCGTTGTTTTTGTTATTGCCCGTGATTTTTGATTCTGTCGGCTTACAGCCCATGGCCGGGATTCCGGCCGCAATTCCCAAATTCCGCTTATTGGATTATATTGTGCCGGTAATGACTTTTGGTGGGCGCCATGCACACATTGCGGGCACAGCTTCAAATCCCCCGGTCCTTTGCGGCCGGGTTCAGATCAGGGTATCAAGTCCCAGGTCGTACAGGGTTTCCTGCGTCTTGTGGAGGTCGTGGCCGTTCTCGAAGCATGTGATCAGGACCGCGTCGCGCAGGATTTCCGAAAACAGTATGGCCTTGTTGGCGTAGATGAGGCATCGCTGGACGTCGTCCAGCCCCAGTTCCATGGCAATGCATATGCGCAGCAGCTTGTCCCTTCCGGGCATCCTCCTGCCGCTGAATATCTGATACAGGTAGCTTTTTTCAATGTCGGTCCTGTCAAGGATTTCCCTTTTGGTAAGCGCCTTCTGGTTCATCAGGTTCTGCAGATGGTGGTGCAGAGGCCTTTTCTCAATGAACTCGTTCTTATGGTCCCTGATGTATCTGGCCATGTCGGCGCCGCCGGGAATTCCCGTATGGTTTTCCCCTGAACCACTGCCAGCTGTCATGCCTGCCCCCTCTTCCTTGATTCTTTTCAAATTATATCAATCATAAATCCGCAATTGGTGTGCTTTAAGCCCACTCATAGGGTTAAAACAAGGTTAAAATAACAACAATGGTAATAGCCGGGGGGTTATACCCGCGCAGTTTTCCCACGTTGCAATTCTAACAAAACGACGGTACCGTTTTCGGTTCGGAAAAAGGCGTTTTTTGCCATATTTTGTCGAACATTTGTTTATTCCCGGCGCTTTTTCTGACATTGGCCCGGACAGCGTGTTCGCGCGATTTTTATTGAAGTTGCGATTCTAACATAATGGCCGTGCCGTTTTTGGCTGCTTTTTGCCGAACATATGTTTGCTTTTTGGCGTTTTGCTGGTATAATTGGTCCATGGACATTATGCAAAAGCTCAGCATCCTGGCCGACGCGGCCAAATACGATGTGTCGTGCGCCTCAAGCGGGGTCAACCGCGGGGGCGTCAGGGGCAGCCTCGGCAACAGCGTTCAGGGCGGCATCTGCCACAGCTTCACCTCCGACGGCCGGTGCATCTCCCTGCTGAAGGTGCTGTACACCAACTACTGCACCTACGACTGCGCCTACTGCATAAACAGGAAGTCAAACGACGTGCCCAGGGCCTCGTTCACGCCCGAGGAGCTGTGCGAGCTGACCTATAATTTCTACCTCAGGAATTTCATCGAGGGGCTTTTCCTGAGCTCGGCTGTCATCAAGAGCCCGGACTACACGACCGAGCTGATGTACAGGACCGTTTTTCTGCTTCGCAGCAAATACAAGTTCAACGGCTACATCCATGTAAAGGCCATCCCCGGCACGGACCCCGCGCTGCTCGAGAGGCTCGGGGCCATCGTCGACAGGATGAGCGTCAACATAGAGCTGCCCAGCGAGGCCAGCCTGAAGCTTCTGGCGCCGGACAAGAAAAAGGACGACATCGTCGCACCGATGAAGCTTATAAAGAACAAGATAATCGAATACAAGGACACGGCCAGGCACCTTCGCGGCGCGCCGAAGTTCGTGCCCGGGGGGCAGTCCACGCAGATGATAATCGGGGCCTCGGGGGACACCGACCTGCGGATCCTGAGCCTGACCGAGGCGATGTACCGGAAGTACGATTTGAAACGCGTGTATTTCAGCGCCTATGTGCCGGTCAACACCCATCCCCTGCTACCCTCGGTGCTGACCGCCCCGCCGATGCTGCGCGAGCACAGGCTGTACCAGGCCGATTTCCTGCTGCGGTTCTATGAGTTCCGCGCCGACGAGATCCTGAATGAGGCCAACCCCAATTTCAGCCGGCACATCGACCCCAAGTGCCAGTGGGCGCTGCTGCACCTGGACCAGTTTCCAATCGAGGTGAACAGGGCCCCGTACAACAAGCTGCTGCGCATACCGGGGATCGGGCAGATCTCCGCCAAACGCATCATCCAGGCCCGGCGCCACGGCAGCCTCTCGCTCGACGACCTTGCCAAGCTCGGCGCCGTGGTCAAGAGGGCCAGGTTCTTCGTGACTTGCTCGGGCAGATACGACCCGGCGCTCAAGTTCGACGAGCAGTCGATTTTCACCGGCCTGCTGCAGGCGTCCGATGTCCCCGACGCCCAGCTTTCATTCTTCAACGCGTCTTCCCCCGTCCTTGCGCTTAGGGAGGCCGCGATATGATAACATTCCTGTGCGATTCCTCGTTCGAGGGCCTGCTGACCGCGGTGTATTTCGCCCACAGGGAGGACCCGCCCCGCAGGGTGGTGTCGGGCGCCTCCTTCCAGACCTCCATCGGGGAGACGCTCGTGCCGGTCGAAACCGATTATGAGCTTTACGGCAAGATGGAGTCGTACATATCCTCGCGGTGCGGGGTCGACTGCCTGATGGCGATGTACCGGGCGTACCTGAGCGGGCTGCCCGGGATCGAGGACGCCGTCTTCCGCTTCTTCCGGGTTGCGCTGGTGAAGAAGGAAGAGACGCCCTACATGCACCTGCACCCCGACGTGGCGCCCGTCCTTGAGGCCCAGCGGACCGTTTCGCGCGAAAGCCACAAGATGCTCGGCTTCATCAGGTTCCGAAGGATCGCCGAAAACCTCTTGTACGCGGCATATTCCCCGACCGCCAACGTGACCCCGCTGGTGGCCCCGCATTTCGCCGACCGCATGAACAGCTACAGCTGGATAATTCATGATGTAACGCGGGATATCTTCGCGGTTTACAACGGAAAGGAGTGCGTGATCGGGCATTCGGTCCCGGGCCGGCTGCCCCCCGTCGCGGACATCGACGCGGACTACGAGGACCTCTGGCGCGCGTATTTCGACCACGTCGCCATCGCCGAGCGCCGCAACCTGCGCCTGCAGATGAGCCTGATGCCAAAGAAATACTGGAAATATTTAACTGAGAAGCAAACGGTGTGACTGAATTTAACAAACGCACTGGTAAAGTTTAACTATAAAGCAAAAGGTATGGCCATAATTTACTTGCACGCTGATTAGATTATATATATAATGTATATATACTAAAGAAAAAGCGAGGTCGTTTTATATGATTCGCGACAAGGAAATCGATAATTCTCTTCACGTTTTGGACATTCTCAGGAACATCAGCAAAACCCAGGAGCTTGAGGCTACTGTTGTTTTTTCGGCTGCGGATATATTGAGAGGATATTTATATTATTATCGCAAGGACAAGCAGCTGTTCATGAAGCTTAATGAGATTGACGAGCGGTTATACCCCGGAATGAAGATAAATGTGTCTTTTCTTCTCAAGGAAACGGTTTTCAGCTTTGATACCGTAATTATGGCCATAACCGAAAACATACTTGAACTCAATCCACCGGCGGTGTTTACTTCCAGCTTCAAGCGCCATTATTCCAGATATTCACCAACCGATGATGAAACTCTTCTCGTAAAAATGCCCGATGGTTCACTTCATGATGTAAAGGACATAACAACTTCCGGGGTTGCGTTCTATTCGGAAAAGCTTGTCTACAAGATAGGCGACCGGATAAGAAACATGCAGATCTTGATGAAGAATGATTTCGTCAGGATTGACGCTATGGTCAAGTATATTATCGAGGCTGATGCAGGCAGCTATTTCTATGGCACGGAGTTCCTGAACAACAACTGGTTCAGCCATTATTCCCTTTTCCAGTATATTTTCGAACAGACATATCCCGAGCTTCAGTCAATATTCAATTTCAGCAGGGAGGAGATTTTTCTTCTTTATGATAACTCCGGGTATTTTGATTTGAAGCCGCGTGATGAAATCGGTGATTCTTTTAACAAAATGCTCAAGACACTTAAAAAGGCCAACGATTATCCCCAAATAACAACGAATCCCGTATTTGTACACAACAACAAGTTGTACATGGGAGCCTCAGCCCTTAGAATTTATAACAAGACTTTCCTTGCCCAGCACCTTGCGGCGATTCCTGAAGCCAGGCTGTTTCCGGGATCCAAGCAATCCATTTACCTAGGACTAAGTGATTATTTGATCTGCAATCCATATTATGATTATTACCTTACATATTTCAATGCCCATCACAAGTGGCATAACAAGATGTACGGCAGCATCGCGGGATATATAAACGACGACAGCAAATACCTTTATGATACTGTGGAGTTCTTCGAGATTTTCTTTAAC
This sequence comes from Clostridia bacterium, assembly GCA_016935835.1. Lineage (GTDB taxonomy): Bacteria > Bacillota > Clostridia > DUPQ01 > DUPQ01 > JAFGQE01. The sequence continues at coordinate 4,955 of JAFGQE010000092.1, forward strand.
GAGTATATTCCCGATCCGCCCACTCCTTACAGGGCCGAAACCATGGCCGACCCGGATATGTTCCTTGAATATTCGCAGAAGAACATTCCTCCGCTTATACGCTCGACTTTTGGTTATAACAAGGCTAACATCGACCTGAGGGAAATAAAGCAGGTCTACGAGCTCATCGGCCTATATCTCGACAGATGCATCATCAAGGTTGAGAAGGACGGCGTCGTTGCTGCTTATGCAGTTTGCGAATCATACTCTCCCGGTCTCAATCTTTTCAACATACTTGATTCAATCAAGGTCTATATAGTTGAAAAGGAACCCGACTTGAGTTTAATATTCAGTTCCATCCTTGGCGAAGCAATATATTTTTATGAAAAGTATGAAAAAATGATGACATACCTGTTTATATCGCTTGACGCAGGCATCAAGGATACGATAGACGTGCCCGGGGTAAGGTACAGCCATCTTGTCGGAAGGGGTATAGTCGACAGAAGCGGCATAATCGAATACAAGAACCTGATGTTGAATATGTCGAGGTAAAGATGAAGGATATTCTAAATGTATATTTCATAGTATTGAACCTGTCATTCATATTGACTCTGGTTTTATTTATTTCCACTGCAAGACGAAAGAACAAGACTCAACTTCATATTATCTTCCTGTTCAACATTGCCGCACTCCTTATATGGGAACTTGGCCAGATGCTCGAGGTCTATTGGAGAGTCATCTTTGGTTATACTGAATATGTATTCGTGTATTTTTACTTTCTGGGAGTATGCTTCCTGCCACCGTTTCTCTTGTTTCTCGGAATCATTTACTACAAGCGCTCCATTAAGTTAAAACCACGTCACCTGTGGGCTTTCGCTCCCAGTACGTTTTCATATCTGATGCTGCTAACCAGCAAATGGCATGGTTTGTTCCTTAACAACTATAGTACTGACAACGCACTGATGGAGGTCGGTAAATTTTTCTGGGTTCACAATGCAATTACATACATATATATACTGACAGGGCTTGTTTTCATTGTTTATACGTCGTTCCGATCCTCTGGTTTCTTTTCCAAGCAGTCGCTGCTGATTCTTACAGGGATGCTCTTTCCCTTTGCAATCAATATATTGAACAGTTATAAAATTGTATTGAAAATGCCTGTATACATGACTTCCGTTGCATTTTCAATAACAATCATATTCCTAATGTTCTCTATTCTCAGGTATGATTTCCTCAATGTCATGCCGATCGCACTCAGCAATGTGTTTGACCAGATGACCGATGGCGTCATCATACTTGATGAAAACCTTAAGATAATCGATTTCAACGCAGCCGCCCGAAGCATGTTTTCCCTGGGCGGAATGGAACTGAAACGAAATCTGATGCTGTCCGATATATTGAAGGAGCCTGTGCTTTCACATAAGGAAGCCTCTCTCTTTTTCCGCGGTATACGAAATGTCGTTGAGAACAACAAGCGCTTCAGCCTTGAGAAATCTATAACCACCGAGGAAAAGACCATTCATTTGAGCGTCGAGGTTTCCAATGTCACCGTCAAGGGAACCTATTACAGCACGGTAATTCTGATCAAGGATGTTACCGAGCTTCGCAACCAGATGGAGGAGTTGCAGCGCAGCCAGGAAATCCTTATGGAGAAGGAGCGGCTGGCGTCGCTTGGCAATCTCATAGGCGGCATCGCGCACAACCTGAAGACCCCCATAATGACCATTTCCGGGGTATCGAAGACTCTCGAGGCACTCGGCGAGGAATACCGGGATTCCATCGATGACCCCGAAGTCACCCCGGACGACCACAGGGAAATAGCCGCCGAGATAATTGAATGGACCAACAAGATCGCACCGTACTGCTCATACATGTCCGAGATGATTTCCGCGGTTAAGGGGCAGGCCGTGCAGCTTGCTACTGCTGATGCCACCGTGTTCACCCTGTACGAGCTGCTGAGCCGCATCAACATCCTGATGAAATTCGAGCTTAAGAAGTTCCACTGCGAACTGCGCCAGGAAACGAAGACATCAATTTACAACGAGATGAAGGGCGACCTGAGCATACTTGTGCAGGTCTTCAATAATATAATAACGAACGCAATACAGTCATACCAGGGAAAAGAGGGTGTGATTGACTTTAAAATATCGTCGGGCAATGGTAGAATACTGTTTGTCATAAGCGACCAAGGCATAGGCATCCCTGAAAACATACAGAAAAAGCTGTTCAAGGAAATGGTTACCACAAAGGGCAGGGATGGCACCGGGCTTGGGATGTACATGGCCCATTCAACGATCAGGGGGCATTTCAACGGCAGGCTGAGCTTTGAGTCGCAGGTTGGCAAGGGAACTACGTTCTATATAGAAATTCCCATTTACAAGGAGGTTTCAGATGAGAAGAAGTAAGCGCGAGGGCGCGGAAAAGAGCGAATACAAGATAATTCTGGTCGACGACGACCAGGGCATAATCGATTCGCTTTCGTCGGTGCTGCACCGCCAGGGTTACATAACAACATGCATCACGAATCCGCTTGAAGCGATTAAGCTGCTACGGGAAGATCATTTTGACCTGATGGTGCTGGACTTCCTTATGTCGCCTATACACGGCGACCAGGTGGTCGAGGAAATCAGGAAGTTCGACAACGAGCTGTACATCCTGCTTCTGACCGGCCACAAGGACCTGGCCCCGCCCCTGGATACGATAAAGAAGCTTGACATCCAGGGCTACTGCGAGAAAAGCGACCGGTTCGACCAGTTCATACTTCTTGTCGAGTCAGGCATCAAGTCGATTTCACAGATGCGTACCATAAAGAAATTCAGCGAAGGCCTCAACAGCATCCTGCAGGCCGTGCCGAGCATATACCAGCTCCAGCCGATAGGCGACATCCTCGAGCAAATACTTCGCGAGCTGCTTCCGCTGCTCGACAGCACCAGCGCCTTCATCCTTGTTGATAATTACGCCGGTCTTTCCGACGACCCCGATAAAAGCATTTTCAAGGGCATCGGCAAATACCATAAGGATGTGGAATCCTTCGTCGATTACCTCGGGCATGAGATGATAGAAAAAATAGGTTCGGCGAGGGTCAACAAGACCGAGATTACGACGGACGACGGGCTCATCGTTCCGCTTGTCAATGAATACAGCAATTCGATGGGCGTCATCTACGTCGAGACGGGCCAGGGCGAGATAGACGACGGCTTGAATCTTTTGAAAATCTATTGCTCGCAGGCGGCGTCCTCAATCAACAATGCCTTCCTGCATTCGCTTGTCAATGAAAAGAACGACGAACTGTCGCGCACATACGACATGCTGCGCGGAAGATACATGGACACTATCGAGGCGCTCCGGCTTGTGGTTGATGCGAAGGATATATATACGAGGGGCCATTCGGACAGGGTTTCATATTACGCGATGAAGCTGGGCGAGTACATGGGGCTCGACAAGAAGGTCGTCGAGACGCTGAGGATCGGCGGGCTCTTCCATGACGTCGGCAAGATCGGCACCAGCGACGACATACTTGCAAAGAGCGGCAAGCTGACCGCACCCGAGTACGAGCTCATAAAACAGCATCCGACGAAAGGCGCTCACATATTGTCCGCGCTTTCAATGTTCCAGGATATAGTCCCGATAGTCAAATATCACCACGAGTATCTTGACGGCACAGGCTATCCCGACGGATTGAAGGGCGACCAGCTCAATCTTGAGACCAGGATAATATCCGTGGTCGATGCGTTCGATGCGATGATGAGCGACAGGCAGTACAGGCAGAAACTCGGCCTTGATGTAGCCCGTCAGCAGCTCACCCTCAACTCAGGCACGCAGTTCGATGAAAACGTCGTCAAGAACTTCCTTGCGATGACCGAGAGCTTCGATGAATTCTACGAGAACCTCCGCGAATACGAACAAGCATCATTAAATAAAATGCTCCATTCATGATTTCCTCCTTTCAGGAAAAATGCCGCCTCGAGCGGCATTTTTCTTGCCCCTTTTTCAAACAGTTGCCTTGGGCAATTGTTTGAATGTGCTGTTTCTGGTGCACTGAATATCAAACAGTTGCCTTGGGCAATTGTTTGAATGTGCTGTTTATGGTGCAATAAAAATCGGACAGTTGCCTTGGGCAATTGTCCGAAAGTGATGTGCGGGTTGCGGGGTTATTTCATGTATGCGAGGTAGTCTTTGTTGGCTTCGAACATTTCGTCGGTCATTTGTTTTATTTCTTCGAGGCTGAGCACCGCGGATGTGAGCGGGTCGAAGCATATTGCGTGGAATATCTTTCTCTTGTTTCCTTCGTAGGCGCCCTCGACGGCCAGTTCCTCGCACCGCGCGCTTATATTGTTCATCAGGGCCAGCTGCGGCGGCAGTTCTCCAACTGCGATGGACTCAAGGCCGCCCTTTGATGCAAGCACCGGTACTTCGACGCAGCAGCCCTCGGGCAGGTTCTTTATGAGTCCGAAGTTGCGGACGTTTCCGTTGAACTTGAACATTTCGTGATCGCCGAACACCGCGTTGAATATGGATGACGCATACTCGTGCCCTCTCTTGAGGTCGATCGTTTCCTGGGCCATCCAGTCCTCGATGTCCTTCTTCCAGTTGTCCTCCCTTTCCAGATAGCGATACATAATATGCCCGTACTCGCCCGGGTTCCAGCCCGTCCCGTGCGTGCAGTATTTCTCGATGAGGTCGGGGCGCTTTCTGAACCATGGGTTGTACTCGGAATTGTGCCCGCTCGACTCGGTCACGTAGTAATCGAGGCTCAGGAACATCTCATTCCTTACAAGCTCCTCCTGATAAATCTCGGGTTTCTTCACGGCCTCCCTTATCAAAGGATAGGCATCCTTGCCGTTCCATTTATACTCCAGGTAAAACGCCTGGTGGTTTATGCCCGCGCAGACGTAGTCTATCTCTTCCTCGGGGGCGCCTATCCACCTTGCGAGCATCCCGGCCGTTCCCTGCACGCTGTGGCAAAGCCCGGTCATGCTGATGCCGCTCTTGCCCTGGACGGCCCTGCAAAGCATCGCCATCGGGTTCGTATAGTTGAGGAATATTGCGTCCGGGCAATATTTCTCGATGTCCCTTGCTATGTCAAGCATCACGGGATAGGTCCTCAGGAACCTGAATATTCCCGACGGCCCCCTGGTGTCCCCCACGTTTATGTCGACGCCGTATTTCTTGGGTATCTCTATGTCGGTTCTCCAGACATGGACGTTGCCGGCCAGAATCGTGCACACGACCCCGTTCGCATCCTTAAGCGCCTCGACCCTGTCCTGCGTGGCTATGACGGTCGCCTTTGTGTACCCGCCGTCCCTGACGATCCTGTCGACCGCCTTTTTTATGTATCCGAGCCTTTCGGCGTCGATGTCCATCAAAGCGATGGTGATCTCCGACAACGCCGGGAATGAAAGGATATCCTTTACCAGATTTCTTGTGAAGCCGAAGCTGCCGGCCCCGATGAATGCAATTTTCTTCATATGGCACCCCCTTTAAATGCATTCTACACTTCCGGTCATTTCAAATGTATAGCTCCATGCAGGATTTATATGGTACAATGTTGTGTATTGAGACCCATATATGGTTGAAAGCGGTCCGTTATATGTATTTATGCTTTATTCTGTAAACTATGAAAACCGGCATGCCGACCTCGGCGTCATAACGTTCGGAAACCAGGCATGCGCCCCGGGGCATTATTATGGCTACGCAATACGCGAGAATAACCTGATGCATTACATCCACTCGGGCAGGGGTGTTTTCATCTGCAGCGGCAGGAGCTTTCGGCTTTGCGCCGGCCAGGCTTTCCTGATTCACCCGGGCATCCCCACCTATTATCAGGCTGACGAAGCCGAGCCCTGGGAATATTCGTGGGTTTCCTTTTGCGGCGGCATGGCGGACAGCCTCATCTCCAATGCAGGGTTTTCATTTGACGAGCCGGTGATCGACGCTTCCAGGCGGGGTTACGGCAACAGGCTCTTTCGGGCAATGGACGCCTATTCGCGCGCCGGTTCCGACAATACGGGCATAGTGGGGCTCTTGATGTGCTTTTTCTTCGAGGCGGCGCAGGCGGGCGTGGATTCCAAAACCCATCAAAAAGCGGGCTATGTGGACAGGATAATGCAATATGTGACGGCCGAGTACAGCCACAGGATTTCGGTCTCCGAAATAGCGGCTTCGCTGAATCTCGACCGCAGCTACATGTCTGACATGTTCAGGCGCAGGACCGGGGTCTGCCTGCAGGATTACATCATCAACTTCCGCCTTGACAAGGCCCGCAACCTGCTTGAGGAAACCGACCTCTCGATAAAGGACATCGCATTCAGCGTCGGCTACCAGGACCAGCTTGGCTTTTCAAAGATATTCAGGTCAAGGTCCGGGCTTTCGCCCACCGCCTTCAGGGCCGCATGCAAATCCGCGCAATCCGCCGCCTTGCCGCAATAACTTCCTTTTATATTCCGCGATTTTTTGATAATATGTATTTAATAATTATGAAGGTGGGTTCAAATGTACAAAGGCGAACACAGGCCGCTGGGCCTGGTTTTATTTTTCTCGATAGTATCGCTGGGACTCTTTAATTTTTACTGGATTTATTTCGTTTCATACGAGTTGCAGCAGGTTTCGAACGACCAGAAGATCAAGCCCGTTTTCGAGGCGGTGATTTCACTGCTGACGCTTGGAATCTACACCATTTTCTGGTCCTACAAGTACGGCAAGTACCTTGCGGTCGCCCAGAAGGACGCCGGGATGCGGTACCACGATTACTCGTTCCTTTGCGCGGTGCTTGCAGGGGTTTTGCTGTTCCCCGTGTCGATGCTGATCATGCAAAAGCAGCTCAATGACCTATGGGCGTTCGGAGAATAAAAAGCATAATCCCGATTGTCATCTCAATCGCGCTGTTGATTTTAATCGCGGTATTTTCGGATACAGGGCTTTGCGTGTTCCGCAGGATAACCGGACTCCCATGCCCGTCATGCGGAATGACCCGCGCCTATGTTGAGCTGCTGTCGGGGAATGTCGCGGGGGCGTTTTTGATGCACCCGCTGTTTTGGTTCATCCCGATTATAATTGGCCTGATGATCCACACCCAGGCAACCGGAAAATCACATACCAAGGCATATGTCGTCATCGGCGTGATATTCCTGGTCGTTTATATAATTAGGATGATCCTGCTTTTCCCTCACACCTATCCGTTCGACTATGAGCACTCCTCCATTCTAGGCCGGCTGCTTTTCCCGAAGTAACCCGCCCGGAATTGAAGTTGTTTTTTTCAAGGATTTCAAGAAAACCGGCGGATAAAGGAAGGAACCCGCCTATCAAGCGGATTCCTTCAGATAAAAATGAGTAGGCCTGTAAGCCGGGTTCTGTCTTGAACAGCCATCTATCTAGGCGCTGCATCTCTGCCGCGCTCAAGCCACCTCTTTGGAACGGGCGGGCAACCCTTGTCCCAAATCACGGTGTTGCTCCGGATGGGGTTTACATGGCACCGCAAGTTACCTTGCCGTCGGTGAGCTCTTACCTCGCCTTTCCACCCTTGCCTGGTTCCAATGGAACCCGGCGGTTTATTTCTGTTGCACTTTCCTTAAAGTCGCCTTCACCGGGAACTACCCGGCATCCTTGCCCTGTGGAGCCCGGACTTTCCTCGCACACAACCTTTCGGTTCATGTCCGCGGCTGCTCAGCCTGCTCATCTGCATAGGAATTATACATCAAACCCGCCGATTGTTCAAATCGTGGTCACCACCCTGTCGTAGAAAGGCATGACCTCCAGCTCGGGCAGCCTGTAGCCAAGCACTTCAGTCAGGTCGCTGATGAACAGTTTCTCGGTTTCATAATGCCCCGCCTCTATTATGAAGCATCCCGCGTTGCCAAGGTCGACCGCCGAATTGTACTTGACCTCGCCCGTTATATACACATCGACCGCCAGGTCTATTATTTCCTTTTCAAAACCGCTCGTGCTGCCCTGGGATACCGCCGCGCTCACGACGTTGTCCCGCACGTCGCCTATTATCCTTACATACTCGATCCCAAGCTCCTCCTTGACTCTTTGGATGATGTCCTCACCCGTCATCGGCTCATCAAGGATGCCTATCCTGCCAAGGTAGCTTTTGCCCTTGGCAAGCGACTCGCACTCAAGTATTCCCTCGGTCCGGGTAAGCCCCACCTTTTCCGCCAGGATGTCGTTCAGCCTTGCGCAATCGTAGTTTGTGTGAAGCGAAACGACGGCGATGCCGCTTTCAACCAGGTCGAGAAAAAGCCTGTTGCAAAGACGTTTTATCGGCCTGAATATGGGAGGATGATGGGTTATTATGACGTCGATGAACTCTTTTTTCGCCGTTTCCACGGCTTTCTTCGTAAGGTCGACGCTTATCATGACCCTTCTGACATCCGCATCCTCCCTGCCTATAATCAGCCCGCAGTTGTCGCCGCCGTCCCCGGTATCCTGCAGCTCGAACGGTGCGATCAAGTCAAGTACCACCAGTAGATCCGATATTTTCATTTGCGATCTCCTCCAATTTGACAATGAGTTCCTTCAGATTCCCTCCATGGGGGCCCTGCCCCTTTTCCATCGCCCGCAGCCTTCTGAGCTTGGGCCTTAGGTATCCGCCCAACAGCGGGTGTCCGGTCTTTGTGAGATAAGCCGATGCATGCAGCTCGAATTCCTCATAATCATATGATTCCCCGGTGTGCCGGGCACATATAACATTATATACCTTGTTTTTTTCGCGGCAAAGGTCCTCGGAATATATGGAGTACCCGTTGTCCCAAAGATATTTCCTGACCTTTTCGGGCGCGTTCATCGGCTGCAGTATTATTTGGGCGGATTTTCGTGCGATGCCCGGGCTTCTTTCGAGTATGTCCTTGATCAGCTGTCCGCCCATTCCCGCTATTATCAGGCACCCGCATCCTGCCGCGTTTTCGATTCCATCGCCGATCGAGGCGGTTATCCTGTCGGCCAGCCCATATTTCCCTATGTTCCTTTGGGCAACCCCGGCGGGTCCGCTCCTTATGTCGGATGCCACCGCACGTCGGCAGATTCCCCGCTGGACAAGGTATATGGGTATGAATGCGTGGTCGCTGCCCGCGTCGAACACGCAGTCGCATTCCTTCACGCACTTCGCAACCATCAGCATCCGTCCCGACATTCCCGTCCTTACGTCCCTGGCATGCACATTGGCGCTGGTATTTTCATCCATCATGAATACATTCTATCCCAACTAAACCCATAACTCAAACCCTTCCGGGTTGCGGCGGGTTGATTCATATTTCCCGGGATGCAAGAAAAAACCGCCTGTTGAGGCGGTTTCTTCCTGATGGTGGGCCTTCAGGGACTCGAACCCCGGACCAACCGGTTATGAGCCGGTTGCTCTAACCAACTGAGCTAAAGGCCCGTCTGGCTCCCCAAGTTGGACTCGAACCAACGACCCTGCGGTTAACAGCCGCATGCTCTACCAGCTGAGCTATTGAGGAACGTGGCGCCCTTGACCGGGCGCAAGTAATATTATACTTAGGGATAACCTGACGGTCAAGTATTTTTTTATTGCAAGGCAATGTGCTGCTTTGGTTCACAGCGAATCCCGCCGGCATATTATGCCGGCGGGATGAAACGTTCATCATATTATGGGATCCTGCCTATGTCCGGCTGCTGTGGCACACCGGTTATATTTGCCGCTTATTTTCTTTCCAATACATTTTTACGCGCTATGTATTCTTCTTCGGTTATTTCGCCCTTTGCGTATTTGATTCTCAATGTCTCCATCACCCCGTTGTCAACAGCCGCGCCCTTGTATTTTCTTGCCAAAAGAAATGTTACCGCTATAACTATCAGCAAAATCCCGATTCCTGCCAGCCAATACCAGCCGTTGCTCCAGAATCCATATCCGGAGCACCATCCTAATTGTGAAATTCCTCTTCCATACATCATTGCCGTTACCTCCTAAAATCCCAATGTTTCTTTCATTTTCCTGAAAGTTTCTTCATCAATCTCTCCATTTACATACCTTTCCCGCAAGGTTTCCTCCGCATCCCTTCTGCCAGGGAATTGCAGTCTGGAACGTCCTTCTCTATATGGGAACAGAAAATATGCTCCTATTCCTAAAAGTATCAACAATCCAATAAACATCCGTTTCACCTCCATATGCTACTTTTATATTTACAGTATGCGTTATGAATGTGGCAGAAATATGATTTTGCCGCATCAAGGCCCCGGGTGCGGCACAGGGCCCCGCGGCCTGTTTGTGATATAATAAATGCAACGAAAAGCCCGCGGCTAAATTACTTCATGTGGCTGGGATCATTTTCAAGCAAAGCACTTATGAACGCAAGGGTACCGCAGCCCAAGGACCATCAGAAGGATGTAATTTCATGCAATATAATATTCTGATAGTGGAGGACCAAAAGGAAATAAGCGCAATCGTGGCAAAATACCTTGATAAAGAAGGCTACAATATCTCTGTTGCGGATAATGGTTTTGAAGCCCTTGATTATTTCAACAACCATGAATGTCACCTTGTTATCCTCGACATTATGATGCCCGGAATCAGCGGTTTCGATGTCTTGAGGGAAATACGGAAAATCTCGGAAATTCCGGTGATAATGCTGACAGCCAGACAAGAGGAATTTGATCGAATAAAAGGATTTGACATCGGCGCGGACGACTATGTGGTCAAGCCGTTCAGTGCAAGGGAGCTTATGAAGCGCATCAGGGCCATTATCAAAAGGACCTATCATGAAAGTAATGAAATCATTTATTCAATCCATGATTTGGATTTGCATACGAAGGGCATGAAGCTTTACAAGGATCACAAGGAAGTTGAATTAACTTCAGTCGAATTCCGGCTTCTTTTTACTTTTTTCAGGAATAAAGGCCAGGTGTTGACCAGGCAGCAGCTCATCGAACTGTCCTTTGGCAACGAGTATGAGGGATATGATAGAAATATTGACAGCTACATCAAGCGAATACGGCAGAAAATCGAGGACAATCCCCAAAAACCAGAATTGCTTAAAACCAAGTACGGGTCAGGTTATGTGTTTGGAGGCGATGTTCAATGACGCTGAGAAAATTATGGCTTCTGGTGCTTTTTTTCATCGCGGTTCTGTCCATCAGCATCAATTCACTGATATTGAACACGCTTACCGATAAATATTTTTCCGATTATAGATCGGGTGAGTATGAAAACCATATTGACGAGATTTTGGATTTTTCCAAAAGCGCTCTGCTCGCAGAGGAATTGTCAGTGGAACAAATGGCAGTGGCGCTTGAAACACATCTGGATGATCCCATAATCCAGATCAAGCTATATGATCAAAACGGCAATATTATTGTCGATGTAAGAAAAGAAATTCATGATATGATGAGCGGCGGCATGATGGGCATGATGTGGTCTGATTATGATGAAGCGGACAGCGAGGTTGATTCCTTCAAGTTAACCAATGACGGTGTTGTAATCGGACAATTGAACATTACCAGATATAGCTCGCTTGAAGATTCCATTGTTGCGAGAAAGTTCAAGTCTTCCCTATTGGTCAACAGCCTGTACTCCATTGCAATCGTGACGATCATCGCAATAATCATCGGAGCGATAGTCAGCCGGAGAATGAGCAGGGATTTGACCAATACGGCGCAGATCGCCAATGACATAAGCATGGGCGGGGACGCAGCAGGCACCGACAGTAAAATCATCGAGATTCGCACGATACAGCAAAGCTTGCTGGGATTGAATGATAAACTAAAGCTTAAGAATAAAAGCCGCAAAGTATTGATTGATGAACTGGTTCACCAAACTAGGACTCCTTTGACTGTACTGAAAACTCATCTGGAGGGGCTATCCGATAATATAATCAAGCTGACGCCCGAGGAAATCAAAGTGTGTGAAAATCAAATTGAGAACATTACGGCCATTATTTCCAATATGAGCAGCATGATTGATGCGGAAAAGGGTTCCACTGAGGTTAGCATTGATGAGTTCGAAATATCTTCCTTGCTAAAGCAAATTGCCGGCGGGCTGCAGACACAATTTGAAAACAAGGGCATAACGCTTGAATATAAGGCCGGCCGGAAAATTGTATTGAATACGGATAAATTTAAACTGAGCCAGGCGGTTTACAACATTTTGACCAATGCATACAAGTTCACGCAAGCAAACGGAACAGTGAAAATGAGTTATGGTTGCACTGATCAGTCTTTGCAAATAATTATCAAGGATAATGGAGCAGGCATAAGAAAAGACGACTTGCACAAGATCTTTGATGCATATTACAGCAGCGAAAAAAACAACAGCAAAATTGAAGGCCTGGGGCTGTTCATAGCAATGGAAAATATAAAGCTGATTCACGGAACAATCGACGTTTCCTCCGACCCGGGAATGGGAAGCGAGTTTACTATCAATATTCCAATAAATATAACCGGCTTCCCGGTTTAGAAAGCGAACAAAATACGTTGCCGGCCGGGGACCGAAACATGGCTTTTGCAAGCCATGCCCCGTCAAAACCGACATGCAATAACCTAGTCCAGATAATCCTTGAGCTTTTTGCTCCTGCTCGGATGCCTGAGTTTCCTCAGCGCCTTTGCTTCTATCTGCCTTATTCTTTCCCTTGTGACATTGAATTCGCGGCCGACTTCCTCAAGCGTGCGGGCCTTGCCGTCCTCGAGGCCGAACCTGAGCTTCAGCACCTTTTCCTCCCTGAGGGACAGGGTGTCGAGCACGCTCATGAGCTGTTCCTTTAAAAGCGTGAACGCCGCGGCGTCCGCGGGCGACAGGGCGTCCTCGTCGGGTATGAAGTCGCCGAGGTGGCTGTCCTCCTCCTCGCCGATCGGAGTTTCAAGTGATACGGGTTCAAGAGATATCTTTTGTATCTCACGGACTTTTTCAACCGGTATGTTCATCTCATCCGCGATTTCCTCGGGGAGCGGGTCCCTGCCGAGTTCCTGCACCAGCTGCCTTGAAACCCGGGTGAGCTTGTTTATGGTCTCGACCATGTGGACCGGTATCCTTATAGTCCTCGCCTGGTCGGCTATAGCCCTTGTAATGGCCTGGCGTATCCACCATGTCGCATATGTGCTGAACTTGTAACCCTTCCTGTAATCGAACTTCTCAACCGCCTTGATAAGGCCGAGGTTTCCCTCCTGTATCAGGTCAAGGAACTGCATGCCGCGGCCGACGTACCTTTTCGCGATGCTTACGACAAGCCTGAGGTTGGCTTCGGCAAGCTGCTGCCTGCATTCCTCGTTGCCTTCCTCCATGCCCTTTGCGAGCCTTATCTCGTCGTCCGCCGACAGAAGATACACCCTTCCTATTTCCTTCAGGTACATCCTGACCGGGTCGTCGATGTTAATTCCCTCGGGAATCGAGATGTCTATGGATTTGATCTCATCCTCGATTTCATCCATTTGCTTATCGTCCTCGATTATATCTATCCCGACTTCCTCGAATGTCTCGTACATCTTTTCCATCTGGTCCGGCTCAACCTCGATTTCCTCCAGACAGTCGGATATTTCCTGAAATGACAATGCGTTTTTCTTTTTTCCTGTTTCAATCAGCAGCGACATTGCTTTTTCAAATGTCACCGGCACTTCTTCCTTGATCCCCATTTCATCCTTCATGATGTCTTTTTCGTCCAACTCCAAGACCTCCTATTTTCTCTTTAATATTATCAATGCGTTGAATGCTTCCTTCAACTCGGCCCGCAGCCGCTCCTTTTCAGGGCCGTCTTCCGTTTGCTGCGAGTCAAGCATGTTTGTCAGCTGCGCTATCCTTCGGTTTATGACGGCTTTCTTGTATTGGATTATCTTTTCCTCAAGGGTCTTCCTCATATCCGCGCTGGTCTCCGCGTACGCAACCGCCGCTGAAAACAATTCCCGTTCCTCGTCATCAAGACTTTCCATGATGTATGCCGCATCAGATATGCCTTTATTCTTTACCCTGTCCAGGATGTTCAGAAACATCCTCTTCAGGCCTGGCCTGTCAATGAATTCCGGATCAAGCAGCAGCGAGGCATGTTCCGCAAGCTCGGGCCTTGCGCAGATGATCGCCGCCACCGCCATGAAGTTTTTTACTTCGGTATCCCCTTCTATGTTCAGGGATGTCTTGAGCCGCCTGCTCCTGTCGGTTATGACCACGCTGCTCTCCCCCATATTGCGGTCGACTTCCGTTTCAAGCGATTCTCGGGATATGGAGTAAACGGATGAAATCCTGTTGATGTACATCTCCCTTTCAATCGCGTTGTTGACCTGCGCTATGGCCTTTGCGACGCCGTTTAGAAACTTCATCCGGCCGTCCATGCTGTTTATATTGAGCTTCGCCCTCATCAGCTTCGCCTTGTACTCGACCAGCGACAATGCGCCGTCGACGAGTTTTTGGAATTCCGCGCTGCCATTCTTCTTTATATAATCGTCCGGGTCCTTGCCTCCGGGCATCTCGAGCACTTTTACGGCGCATCCGGCGTCGGCCACCATGTCAAGCCCCCTCAGCGCGGCGGCCCTTCCCGCCTGGTCCATGTCATAGGCTATTATGATCTCGGGCACGAGCTTTTTCAGCATGGCGACCTGTTTCCTTGTCAATGCCGTTCCCAGCGATGCCACGCAGTTTGAAAATCCCGCCTGATGGAGGGCGACGCAATCCATGTATCCCTCCACTATTATCATTTTCTCGGCCTTGGAATTCTTGGCAAGGTTTATAGCATACAGGCTGACGCTCTTGTTGTATACGGGGGTTTCGGGCGAGTTCATGTATTTCGGGCCCTCGCCGGATATGAGCCTTCCCCCGAAGGCTATCACCCTGTTTCTTATATCTATTATGGGGAACATTATCCTGTTCCTGAACTTGTCGTAATATCCGTTCTTGCCCTGGACGGCCAGTCCCGCGGCCTCTATGTCCTTTTCCTCGCAGCCTTTGCTTTTAAGATGGTTGAGCAGGCTGTCCCATGAGTCCGGCGCGAAGCCGATGCCGAATTTCGTAATGGTATTTTCCTTGATCTGCCTGAGTTTCATGTACGAGTCCGCGGCCCCACCGGGATTATCCGCCAGGACCGAGTGAAAGTACCGCGCGGCCTCTGTGTTTATCTCTATGAGCTTCTTATTATATCCGCTTCTCTTTTGTTCGGTTGCGTCGCTGCTTTCGGGAAGGTGAACCCCCGCCCTGTCGGCAAGCATCTTCAGTGCGTCTATGTATTCCACGTTTTCAATATTCCTGATGAAATTGACCACATTGCCGCCTTTGCCGCATCCAAAGCAATAATAAATCTGCTTTGAAGGCACAACGCTGAATGACGGCGTCTTCTCCCTGTGGAACGGGCACAGCCCGAAGTAGTCCTTGCCCTTGCGGTTTATTTTCACATAATCCGAAACGACATCGACTATATCATTTTTCTCAATGATTTCCTCTACGGTTTCATCCGGATAGTAATTTGCCATAAAACACCTGTTCCATTATATAGTTTCGACAAGGGGCCTGTATTTCCTTTTAAATCAGCAAATACCGAACAAACGGCCATCGAGCAAGCTCTGAATTAAACCAGATGTAAATTTTGCGCATATATTTTACTTTCAGTTTATGGTAAACGGCTGAAATTCCGTATAGACTCGTTTTGCGGCGGTGAAATATACGCCCGGGTCTGCAAGGAATCAACTCATCGGGAGGCTCCATGTATACAAAGAAGCTCCTATATACCAGAACCGTCTGCCTGTGCGAAGGACCGCCATTCTCCGTCGACTACTTCCTGACGATTGAATCCTGCGGGGTCTTCGAGCCTGTGCCTGAATATGGCATTTTGATAGAAAAGAGAGAGCCGGGTTCGACCGATGTCTTCGATGCGGCCGGTTGCATTGATTCCATTGAGGAAGCCGGCCGTCTGCTGAAAGCTCTTTTTGACAACACCGTGACGCCGGTCTGCGCGCCCGAGGCCCTGGAGGCGATCATCGAAATCCAGCTACGCGATTCATCAATATAGCCGTAACCACTGTTAATCACGGTTTTGGTCCGCCGTCGCACCCGTGGCGGCCGGGTCCTTATCATCCTATTCCATATCCAAAAGATTGAGCCCGATGTCCCCGTCAAACTTCCTGCCCACCCCGTATTTGAATGGAATCACAACGACCTCGCATGTCGCCTCTGTTATTCCCCTTGCAAAATGCCCGCCGTACGTCCGGCACTCCCTGTCTGACAAAACCGCGTGTATGTGAAGGTATAGCCCGCCGTTCATCTCCGATATATTCCCTGTCATCGATGCTATCTCATATATCCCGGCGAATTCCCTTTTTATATATTCCATGGCCCCGGTGTCAAAGAGTCCCAGCTCCGCTTCCCGAACGGAGCCAAGCCCCGTAATTGAGCCGGACTTTATCTTATGCGTCCTGCAAAAATCCATGATGCAGCCCACGATTTCCTCTCCCCTGTCAATCCTGATATAGAAACCGCCGTTCATATTTTTTACAAGCATCAACCCACCTCCGCAACCCCTTGGTTTTGTGATGACAAAATTGAAATCGCAGCCTTGTCCCAGTCAAGCACATGTCCCGCCGCCTCCAGCACATCGTCCGAGGTAAGCCCGTTTATCTTTTCAATCACCTCGTCCTGGGATTCGACCCTGCCTTTTAAAAGAATGCCCTTGCCCATCATGGACATCCTTGTGCTCGTGCTTTCCATTCCCAGTATGAAATTTCCCTTCAGCTGTTCCTTGACCCTGTCGAGCTCGGCCGCGGTGATTCCGTTTCTTCCCATGCCGGCGACCTCCATCCTTATGCACTCGAGCGCCTCGTCAAGCTTTTCCATGCTTGTTCCCGCATATATGTTCAGAATGCCCGTATTTGAATACGTTTGGTTTTCGGCTCCGACCGAATAGACAAGCCCCTTGTCCTCCCTTAGGTTCTGGAACAGCCTTGAGCTCATTCCTCCTCCAAGAACGCTTGCCGCGGCCATCATGGCATACCTCTTCGCATCCTCATAGCCCTCTGATTCCAACGCTATTGATATGTATGTCTGCTCAATGTCCTTTTCATATCTTTCGGTTCCCTTGGTAAAGGCGGGTTTTTTGAATCCATTGTGCTCAATGCCTGTATCTCTTTCCAGGGACCCGAAGTATTTTTCAATCACCGCCGTCATTTCATCCTCGTCGAACCGCCCGGCGACTGATATCACCGTATTGCACGGGGACATATGGTTCCTCATATATTCGCGGAGCATGCCGCCGTCGATTCGCTGCAGCGATTCCCTGGTTCCTGTTATGGGGTAGCCCAGCGGGTCTTCCCGCCATATGCCGAGCTCAAGCATCTCATGCACATAATCCTCGGGCGAGTCGGCGTACATCGCCATTTCCTCGAAGATAACCTGCCGTTCGCGTTCGACCATCCCGCCGTCAAGCACCGAATTGCAGACCATGTCGGCCAGGATCTCGACTGATTTCTCAAAGTGCATGTCAAGCGTCTTGGCATAGAAGCATGTTGCTTCCTTTCCCGTAAAGCCATTGAGGAGGCCGCCGATCCCGTCGAATTCGTCGGCGATGTCCCTCGCGCTGCGTTTTTCGGTACCCTTGAAGAACATATGCTCCAGATAATGCGTGATTCCGTTGTTTTCCGTTGTCTCGTACCTGGACCCGGCCTTTATCCATACCCCTGTGCAAACGGACCTTATGTGCGGGAGCTGCTCATAGACCAATGTTGTCTTGTTATCAAAAACCTTAATCTTTATCATTCATTCACCGATTATTCCTTGTGGAGAAAAAGCCCGGATGAACCGGGCTTTTGTTTCTTTATTCGTGATTCTCTTCCCCGTGGGCCCTGTCCGGTTTGGGTAGGAGCGCCTTCCTTGACAGGTTTATCCTGCCCTGCCTGTCTATCTCTATTACCTTGACATCCATGATGTCCCCGACCTGCACGACTTCCTCGACGGTTTCAACCCTTCTGTGCTCAAGCTGCGATATGTGCACGAGGCCGTCCTTTCCGGGGAGGTACTCGACGAATACGCCGAAATTCATAAGCCTTACCACGGGGCATTTCTCAAAGATCATGCCGACCTTGATTTCCTTGGTCAGCGCTTCTATGATATTGACCGCCTTGCGGCCCGCCTCCATGTCGATAGTCGCAACATAAACCGTTCCGTCTTCCTCTATGTCTATCTTGACGCCGGTCTGCTCGATGATCTTGTTTATGACCTTGCCGCCGCTGCCTATGACATCCTTGATCTTGTCAACGTCTATCTGGAGGGTGATTATCTTCGGAGCGTATTCGGACAATTCGGCCCTTGGCTTGTCAATCACCTTGAGCATTACGTCGTCAAGTATTTGCAGCCTGCCCTTGCGGGTCATTTCAAGCGCTTCTTTTATGACCTGCGGTTTCAGGCCGTCGAGCTTTATGTCAACCTGGATCGCCGTTATTCCCTTGTGTGTTCCCGCGACCTTGAAATCCATGTCGCCGAAGAAGTCCTCAATTCCCTGGATGTCCATCATTATTACGTAATTGTCCTCGTCGTTTTCATCGGTTACCAGTCCGCAGGATATTCCCGCGACCGGCGCCTTTATGGGAACGCCGGCATCCATGAGGGCAAGTGTGCTTCCGCATATCGAACCCTGGGATGTCGAACCGTTCGACATGAGCACATCCGAGACTACCCTGATTGCATACGGGAATTCCTCTTTCGACGGGATTACCGCCTCGAGCGCCTTTTCGGCCAGCTCGCCGTGTCCGATCTCGCGTCTTCCGGGTCCCCTTGACGTCTTGGCTTCGCCTACGCTGTATGCCGGGAAATTGTAGTGGTGCATATATCTGTTTTCTGTTTCAGAGTCATCGAGTCCGTCAATTCTCTGGGCTTCGCTGATCGAGCTCAGGGTTACGTTGGTGAGAACCTGCGTCTGTCCCCTCTGGAACAGGCCGGAGCCATGCGTCCTGGGCAGTATGCCGACTTCGCTGTAGAGCTCCCTTATTTCCTCGAGGCCCCTTCCGTCGACACGCTTCTTTTCTTTGAGAAGCAGCTCCCTGACGACCTTCTTTTCGAGCTTATATATCGAATCGCCTATGTAGCTTGGGTTGTCTGCATATTTCTCCCCGAATTCGGCCTTGACTTTCTCGGTGAGAACCCTTAGGTTTTCTTCCCTGATGCGCTTGTCAGGGGACATGACGCCCGTCTTCATTTCATCATAGGCAAAGGCCTTGATCTCATTGAAGACTTCCTCAGGAACGCCAACGGACTGGTACTGGAATTTCTCTTTTCCTATTGCCGCCGTCATTTCATCAATGAATGCGCATATCTTCTTTATTTCCTCATGGCCCTTCATTATGGCTTCGTATACTATATCGTCCGCCACTTCCTTGGCCCCGACTTCAATCATGCAGACTTTCTCAGGCGTTCCTGAAATGGTCATGTACATTTCCGACACGCGCCTTTGGGCCGCATCGGGATTGATTACTATTTCTCCGTTCACGTACCCGACCGCAACCGCGCCGACGGGCCCATTGAAAGGTATGTCCGATATGGCCACAGACATCGACGCGCCGAGCATCGCGGCTATCTCCGGCTGGTTGTCCTGTTCCACGGACAATACCGTGCATACAATGACGACATCATTCCTGAGATCATCAGGGAAAAGCGGGCGCATCGGCCTGTCAATGACACGCGATGCGAGTATCGCATTGTCTGAAGGCCTTGATTCCCTCTTCTTGAATCCGCCGGGCATCCTGCCCACGGAGTACATTTTTTCCTCGTAATCAACGCTCAGGGGGAAATAGTCGATGCCGTCCCTGGGCGATTCCGATGCCGTGGCGGTACAGATGACAACCGTGTCCCCGTATCTTACCAGGCATGCCCCGTTTGCCAGCTGTGCGTGCTTGCCGGTTTCAACTACCAGCTTCTTTCCTGCGTACTGTGTCTCAAACAATCTGTGGTCTTTGTGCATTTTATGCTCCTTTCATCAAAGAACAATCATGCGGCATCCGGATACGCAGAAAATTAAGACTCATGCTCTTTGAATGAGTCCAAGTTTTAATTTTCTGTTGCAGTATCCGAATACAGCTTTCAATCGTTCCACATAGACAGCGGCGGATAAACTCCGCCGCAGCCGTTTACTTTCTTAGTCCGAGTTTTGCCACTATTGCCCTGTATCTCTCAACGTCTTTCTTCATCAGGTATTTCAGCAATCCCCTTCTTTGACCAACCATCTTGAGAAGTCCCCTTCTCGAATGATGGTCCTTCTTGTGTTCCTTCAGGTGTTCATTCAAGTGGTTGATCCGTTCGGTCAGAATTGCTATCTGGACTTCCGGTGAACCTGTGTCTCCTTCATGAAGCTTGTACTTGTCAATGACATCCTGTTTGAATTCTTTTTCCATACTTTCCTCCTGTTAATTTAACGCCGAAAGCCACGTAACCGGTCGGAGTGTTCCGGAAACCCAGCAGACGGTTTCATCGGTTTATAATTTTAACACAGAGACATACCCTTGTCAAACCCGGCGGCCTTTTATAAATGCCCTGATTTATAAAAATTCCCTCTGCATTTTTGCATATTCAGGCATAAATCGAGGCGACTGCCTTCTCACGCAGTTTTGCCGGCACTATGCGCAACAGGAATGCTACGAACTTGTATTTGAAGCCGACGGTGACCGCGACGGGCGGGCTTTTCCTTTTCAATATCCTGAATATCGTCCTGGCGACGCATACAGGGTCACCCCCGTTCTGCTCATCCCTTTCCATGACCGCAATCGATCTTTCCATCCTTTCAAAGTATGGCGACCCGGGAATAGCGGATTCGCTTCTCTTTCTGTTTTGTGTGAAATTCGTTCTGAGATCGCCCGGGTGGACTATCGAAATCTTTATATTGAAAGGAGCAACTTCGTTTCTCAAGGAGAAAGTCATGGATTGGAGGGCCGCCTTGGTAGACGAATACATCGCCTGGAAAGGTATTGATATATATCCCGCCACCGAGCCTATGTTTATTATGACGCCCGAGCCTCTTTTTCTCATGTGCGGGAGCACTTCGTTGATGACATTCATGCATCCGAAGAAATTCGTGTCGAACTGCATTTTCGCCTCTTCGTACGAGGTATCCTCAATCGACCCTGCGATTCCCATCCCGGCATTGTTGATAATTATGTCTATTCCCCCGGCCTTTGCAATTATTTTCCTTACGGCGCGGGCGACGGATTCCCTGTCGGCGACATCCATGGAAATGAGCTCGAAGCCGCTTCCACGATGGTTTTCCCCGACCAGGTCCTCCCTGCGGGTCGTGCCGAACACCCTGTACCCCTTCTGGGTAAGAAATTCCGCGCAAGCCCTGCCGATTCCTGACGAAGCACCTGTTATCAAAATAGTTTTTTCGTTCATGCCGCACCTACCTTATACCTGATAATTATAGATTATACCGTTTATGATTTCAATTAACAATCTGTTAATATGACCAGCTTATAATTTTGCTTGATACTATATCCCCTTCATGTTAATATTGTAGGCAGAGTTAAAACCAAACGGGGTGTTGAAATGGATATTTTTAATAAATGCTATGATTTTACGGCTGCAGACGAGGCAATCGCCCAAGGTGTATATCCCTATTTCCATGCGTTGGAAAGCAAGCAGGACACGGAGGTCGTAATGGACGGCCGCAATACAATCATGCTTGGCTCCAACAATTACCTAGGCCTTACCTCAGACCAAAGGGTCATCGACGCCGGCATCCGGGCGCTGGAACAATACGGCACGGGCTGCTCGGGTTCCAGGTTCCTCAACGGAACATTGAAGCTTCATCTTGAGCTTGAGAAAGAGCTTGCGGCTTTCGTTGGCAAGGAGGCTGCCATCACATTCAGCACCGGCTTCCAGACAAACCTGGGGATAATCTCAAGCATCGCAACCAAGGGCGACTACATACTCAGCGACAATGAGAACCACGCCAGCATAGTCGACGGATGCAGGCTTTCCTTCGCCAAGACAATCAAATTCCAGCACAGCGACATGGCGGACCTCGAAAGGCTCCTGAAGAACATTCCCGGGGAAAACGGAAAGCTGATCATCACTGACGGAGTCTTCAGCATGAGCGGAGAGATCTGCAACCTGCCGGCAATAGTGAATCTAGCGGAGAAATACGGGGCGAGGATACTTGTCGACGATGCGCATGCGCTTGGAATGATAGGCGCCAACGGAAGGGGCACCGCCGCGCATTTCGGACTCGTGGACAAGGTTGACATAATCATGGGGACATTCAGCAAATCGCTTGCCAGCCTGGGCGGGTTCATCGCCGCCAGGGAGAGGGTCATCAACTATGTGAAGCATTTTTCCCGCCCGTTTATTTTCAGCGCATCCATCCCTCCGGCCAACGCGGCGGTTGCGATGGAGGCGGTGCAGATCATGAAAAATCATCCGGAAATGCCCCTTATGCTTATTGAAAACGCGAACTACATGCGCAGGGGTTTCAAGGAAAGAAACATCCCCGCGCTTGACGGCGAGACGGCGATAATCCCGGTCATGACCTATACGAACGACCGTACTTTCATAATAACTAAGATGCTTCTGGAAGCCGGGGTCTATGTGAACCCGGTTATATGCCCGGCCGTCAGGCCCGGCGAATGCCTGCTCAGGACGAGCTACACCGCGACGCATACCAAGGACCAGCTCGACAGGGCGCTTGACGCTTTCAGCTATGTATTTGCCAAGGCTGAAGAAATGGGCATATAGCTTCCTTAAAACCAAGCGGATGATTCCAAAGAAAAAAACAGGCGCGTAACCCGCGCCTGTTTCTTTTATTTAAGCATCGAGATTTTTTTATAGAAATCAAGGAATATCCAGTCCCTGTTCAAATAGTATGCGCATTCTATGAAGTGTCTTCGTTCATCCAGGCTGTAGCTGCAGTTATGGTCGTTCTGAAGCACCGGGCTGTGTATCTTCACCGTTTTCACCGAACCCGGGATCACCATGTACGCCACAGCCGATATATCCCAGATGATCCTTGTACGCGCGGGGTTTCCCTCCAGGGCTTCCTCCACGGGTTTTATCAGCTCCCGCGCAATCGCCGAGTCCCCCATGCAGGCCTTCAGCTCGGGTATCCCCACCTTGAGATGGGACGCCACGTTGTGCACGGGTATCTGGACCAGGCCGACGCCCGAATCAAAGAGCACCTGCGACGCGGGTATGTCCTGCATGAGGTTGAACTCCCTTCCCGACGGCCAGCTCCTTGTGTTTCCGCCAAGCCAGACGACCTTTATCCTGTCGATTATATCCGGCCTTTTTACAATCGCGCTCGATACATTGGTCGGGGCCCCGATGGCCACGACATACAGGGGGTCGTCAGGCGATGACAGCTCCGAAAGCCTGATCATGTTCTCCACCGCGTCCGATTCGCAAGGGGTTTCCTTTGATTCCATGTACCTGTCGGAGCCTTTGAAGACAATTCCACCGGTTTTCCTGCCCATCAGGTTCATCAACCGGATTATCTCGTCGTAGCTTCGCTGCATCCCGTCGGCCGGTCCGCCTGACCTTTCATTATGAAAAGGTGCGGCATGCACGGCCTCGACCTTTACCGCCTCTTCTGATAAAAGGGCGTAGACCAGGGCAAACTGGTCGTCAACCTCATTGTATGTGTCGGTATCCAGAATAATTCTTTTCATATTGCAGCCTCCTCTTTGACATGTCCCGCCGCCGCTTTTTCGACTTCATATCCGTATGGTATAATTCTGAGCGTTTTCGCATTCGGCAGCATAAGGACCCTGTCGACATAAAGGACATTCACTGAAAATCCGCTCGTCCCGCGTTTTACCTCATCCGCGATTGCCGCGGTTTCTTGCTCGTTTGGCATTGCATCGCCGCACACAAGCCTGAGTTCGATGACGCCGGGAGCAGTTTCCGTCGCCT
>JAFGQE010000093.1 GCA_016935835.1 Clostridia bacterium
AGATTGGAAGGGGGTTTGTTCAGGTCCTCGGCGGAAATCCATGGATCAGCCTTTTCTCCTCCCTCAGGGGGTTTTTCGGGCTGCAGGCTTTGGGACGGGCCGGGCGTCGGCGTCGGCGACCCGGTTATGCCGGGCGTGGGCGACTCCTCGATGGTTTTCTTTTTGCAACCAGTAAATGTATAAGTAAAGAATAGAACCATTGCCATCAGCAAACATAACTGTTTTTCGATCTTTTTCATGATTGACCTCCCCAAAGCATGAATACAAGGAAACCTGTTATGAATTAACAATGTATGATATATCGATTATATCACTATATTTACGGATGATAAAGCCGGTTATTCCGGGGGTTCGCCGTCAATGGGAACAACCCCGCCCCAAGTTACGGCTGCATGTTAAAGGAAGGCCAGTATCAGCAATGGAATCGTCGCAATGGAAAGCAGCGTCGAGAAAGAGACCACGCCCGATGCCAGCTTTGCGTTCCCCCCGAATTGCTGGGCGAATATGGTTGTCGCGGCGGCGCACGGCATCCCGACCAGCAGGACGAGGATCCTGAGGGCCATGTCCGGCACAGCCATCCAGAAAAACAAGGCGTAGGCGATCGCCGGAAGAACCAGCAGCCTTATCGCCGTTGCGATGTATATCCATTTGTCATTGAAAAGAATCCTGAAGTTAACCGCTGCCAGCGTGGCTCCGATTACAATCATTGAAAGCGGGGTTGTAAGACCTCCGATTACGTCAAGAGCCCGGTCCAGCGGATAAGGTATTTTGATTCCTATGCCAAGCATCATGAATGCAGCGAGCATGGCTATCATCGACGGGCTCAGGATATCCATCAGTATTCGCCTGATGCTGTTGTGCCTTTTGAAAATGACAACCCCGTATGTCCAGACAAAAACATTGAATGGTATCAGGAACACGGCGCCGTAGAAGACCCCTTCGCTCCCCAGCAGCGCCTGCAGCACAGGGAAACCCATATAGGCGCTGTTGGAAAAGACCGTCGCAAATTTAAGGACCGTCTCCTTGTCCTCTCCTGATTTTTTATAGGCAAAGGAAGCTATCCCGATCGATAAAAGGAACATGACCGCCGCCATGCACAGCAGCCATATGGAGTTGGTTATTTTTTCAGCGGTGAACTCCATCTGCGAGGATGCAAGTATGACCGCGGGCAGGGTAATGTTTATTACGAAAGACGCGATATGCTTTTTTGTGTCGCCGTCTATTATCTTAGTTTTTGCGGCGATGAAACCCGCGCCCATGATAATGAATAAAATCAGGACTTCAAAAAACACCAGGGATGCGCTCATAGCCACCTTCTATACTTTCATTATCAGACGAGGGTCGTCCCGATGATACATCGTGTCCCAGCCGCTTACCGAAGCGGCGACCACACCGGCAATATCTCCTATCGCCCGCCGGTCCGCCTGGTCAAGCTCCCAGCCCGTCGCGCCAATGTTTTCCGCCACCTGGGCAGGTTTCTTCGCCCCTACGATTGCGCAAGTTATCCCCGGCTCGCCTATGACCCAGTTTATCGCCGTCTGAACCGTTGTCTTTCCATACTTTTCTGAGATCACCCTGATTTTTTCGGTTGCATCAATTGCCATTTCATATGTCGGCGATTTGAAAAGCGGTATGGTGTTCTTGCGCATATCCCCGTCATCGAATTTCCAATCCCTGGTGAACTTGCCTGTCAGCAAACCCTGTGCTATGGAGCTATAGGACATGACTCCAATGTTCCTTTCCCTGCAAAAAGGCAGCAGGTCTTTTTCGATATGCCTCCAATAAAGGCTGTAACACGGCTGCACAATATCTATCTCCCCTGCCTTCAAGGCTCTTTCCAGATGGCCGACCGTATAATTGGAAACTCCGATTGCTTTTATCTTGCCCTCCGCCTTGAGCTTCATCAGCTGCCCGACAGGCTCTTCCACAGGGATGTCCGGGCTTGGCCAGTGAATGAAATAGACATCTATGTAATCGGTCCGGAGCCTTTTCAGACTTGACTCGACGCTTTTCCTTGCATTCCCCGCGGTCAGTCCGGGTGTGGAACTTTTGCTTGAAATCACCACTTTTTCACGCAAACCGCCGAGCGCCCTTCCAAGTACTTCCTCAGAGTGCCCCTGGCCATAGGCAGCGGCCGTATCGAAAAAATTTATTCCGCCTTCAATCGCAGCATTCACCGTTTCAATAAAAACATCGTCCCCAGGGGTTTCCCCCCACTCGCTTCCCGCCCCCATGGCCCAGCAGCCCAGGGCTAACTTTGAAACCATTATTCCCGCTGATTCGATTTTTGTGTATTCCATCATGCTCTCCATTTCGAATTTCAATAGTATAATACCGTATATTCAACGGCACATCAATTCAATTGCCTTATGTTATTTCATCAGGCACAATGCGCCGTCAATCCTGCGGATGCTTTCATTTTCAAATGATTCAATGCGGTCTTATAAGAAAATCAGAAAATGCCGGTCCTTGCCGATCGCTAAAGAGCGGGCCATATCTCCGATATGAATAGCTTCACCAATGCGGGGTCGAACTGCCTTCCCGAGTTCTTTCTCAATTCGGAATATATTCGTCTTTGCGGCATTTCCTTCCTGAACGGTCTTTTGCTGACCATGGCGTCATATGCGTCCGCGATTGCGATTATCCTGGATTGCAACGGTATCTCTTCTTCCTTCAATCCCCTGGGATACCCCTGCCCGTCCCATCTTTCATGGTGGGACAGGACCGGCTCCGCCAGGTCAGCCGTATCATTGGAACTGCTTAGTATCCTGTATCCTGTTTCCGCGTGTCTCCTTATATTCTCGATCTCGTCTTCCTTAAGGAGCTTGCCCGCCCTTTTGAGCAAGTCTTCCCTGACGGCTATTTTCCCGATGTCGTGGTACAGTCCTGCGAATCTCAGCCTTGCTATTTCGTTTTTCTTCATTTTCATCGCCTTGCCGATCCTGCCGCATATTTCACCGACTTTTTCCGCATGATCCCGTTCCCATTCGATCCTATTGCAAAGGGTTTCAAAAATGACGTCGATTGCTTCTTTTCTTTTTTTCGAATGATCGCGGAGCTTGTCCCTGTACATGGCATCCTCGGCGGCCTTGAACAAATCGTCCCGGTCCTGTCTTGAATCGGTTTTGACAGCATGTCCAAGTCCGATTGAAAGCGGCAGTCCGGTCGAGGTGCACCCGTCGGCCGCGACTGAAACTCTCTCCATTATTTTTTTCGCATCGGCCGCCCCGGTATTCGGCAGCAGTATCATGAACTCGTCCCCGCCGACACGGGCTATTATCTCATCCTGCCTGCATGCGCCCTTCAGGATTTCAGCAGTGCTGATCAACAAGGCGTCGCCTTCGCCATGCCCGAATGAATCATTGGTCAGCTTAAGGCCGTTCACATCAGCCATAATAACTGAGAAGGGATAATTCCGCCTGACATCCAGCCTGTTGAATTCCTCCTCAAGATACCTGCGGTTGTACAGCCCGGTCAGATGGTCGTGATAGCTTATGTATTCAATTTCCTCAATCTGCTCTTTTCTTCCTGATATGTCGCAGACCGTTCCCAGCATCCTGACCGGCGTCCTGCCGTCGAAATAAATTCTGCATTTAAGAAGGCATGACAGTTCGTTCCCCGTGCGGTCCCAAAGTTTGACATCAAGTTCAAAATCATTCTTTTTGCGGATTGCGTCATGAACCGCATTTTCAAACATCATCCCGGATTGATTTAAAAATGGCATGATCCCGGATACTTCGGCAACCGCGGTTTTATTGCATTCGTCGCCAAGCAAATCCAAAAGGCCTTCCGACCATATGCATTTACCCGAGGAAAAATCATATTCAAAATATCCGGACCGGTTCAGCTTTTCGGCTTTTTTCAATGCATTTTCACTTTTCGCCAGCCGGTCAAGGATATTTCTTCTTTCTGTTGCGTCCTCTCCCGATAATACTGCCATCGCTTCGTTGTCATGATCGTCTTTTATAAGCGCCGCATGCCATAGGACGTTTTTCCATTCGCCCGATGCGGTTATGACAGGATGCTCCGACACATTGTGATCCGCTTGCTTTTCAAGGGATTCGAAATCGGTCAATTCCACGGCCGCTTCCTGATACCCGCGCGGAATGAAATCCTCCACCCAAAGCCTGCCAAGCATATCCTCAGGGGCATAGCCAAGGATCCTGCGGCAGGCCCGGTTGACAAATGCGGCCCTCCCTGTCGCATCCAGAACAACGATCATGGAACCTGTCGAATCAATATATTTACGCAGGCTGTTTCGTTCCCTGCAGAGTGCTTCCTTTTCCTTCATAAAGTCAGTGGCATCGAAACATGAAGCCGAAATCACTTCATCTCCTTGGCCCGGCGGGACGGCCTTTGCCCGAAACAGCAATATTCTTTCGTTCTTCCCTTCGCCGTTTCTGACGCGCAGGGAAATGGTGCCGATGCTTTTCCCCGCCGCCACGCCCTTGATTGCCTCTGAAAACTCCGTTGGATTCAAAAGATTCCTTGAAAATTCAGCAATGCTCTTTTCAGATTTTGCCTCTGCAAAGCCGAACAGCCTTGACGCGCCTGCTGATGCCCGTATGATTTCTTCCCCGGGCATGATTTCAAGGCTTCCCGACGAACCGGCCATTTCCGAAGCCCCGAGCATGAGGGTGTGCGCGGCCGAATCTTTGGATGAATTGACCGCCTCAGTTACATCCTCTGCGAATGAGATGATATTGCCATCTTTAAAAATAGATTCAATTTTCCATTGCCTGACACCGTCCCTCAATGTCCTGACAGGCAGGATCACACGATTGTTGACTGAATCCATGAATCCGGCGGTTTTGGTTTTTATATCATCCTCATCCGGGTCACCGATTATTCCGCCGATGCTCTCGCCGATGAGCCTGACGAAAGTATAGCCGGACATTTCACAGATTTTTTCATTCACATATTTGATTATTCCGTCCTTGTCGGCAATGAAGACTCCGTAAGGAGCCATCTCGATTATCCCGGAAAATATTTCTGCTGCCATATTATCTCCCCGGTTTGCGCCTCATGATGCCTGACTAATAAAAAAGAGCGGGAATCCCGCTTAAAGAATAATCCGGGAGACTGGATGCAACAGTCTCCCAGGGTTATGTTATCCTACCTTTGCCCCGCATGAAGGGCAGAATGCCACTCCATCCTCAATCTCGGCGCCGCATGATGCGCACACGTTGCCCTTGGCTTCGTCCTCCGGTTCCTCGACTGCCTTCGGTTCAAACTTATTGCCGCATTTGGGACAGAACGCAACCGTATCTTCCACTTCCTCCCCGCAGGATGAACAAATCCTTATGTGCCTGAGCTCCATGATTTTTTCCTCATGTTCCTTTATTAGCTCCTTCGCGGCGGAAATTGATCCGCATAATTCGGCGGCTTCCGGGAATACTTCCTTTCCCTCCAAAAACATTGCGTATGCAGCCTCGCCTATCTGCATCTTAAGCTTTTCTATTTCGTTTTCCTGTTCTCTGATCTTTCCCTTGAATTTTCCGGTTTCTATCGACTCTTCCGCCTTCTTCGCAGTGTTTTTCGCGGCATCGCCGAGTTTCTTGCCAAAATCCTTGAATTTTCCAGCCATGATGAATCCTCCTTATTAATAATTTTATGATTGTTTCTTATATACATATATTTTATTACAAATAATATATTTCTGCAAATATCCCGTTCAGGCCTTCCTAACCATAAGCCTGTATTTCATTCGTATATGCCTTATATCCGTCATCTCGTCGAACTTTACGGAATATTCGCCTTTTTCATCATCAACCCCGACAACCTCGCCCTGATTCCACACCGGGTGCAGCACGATGTCGCCCACACTGAAAGTTTCTCCTGACGGCGCCGCCGTTCCACTGGCCCTTTCCCTTGTCATCTCAAGAAGCTCCGGATTGATTTTACCCTCCCTGGCTACCATGCCTTCGCCGATTTCGAGCAGGAACCTTGAGGGATACTTGAACCCTCCTCCGTTAAGCGCACCCTCGGACTCGGTCAGGAACAATGCCTTCCGCGCCCTGGTCACCGCGACATATGCAAGCCTTCTTTCCTCCTCAAGGGCCTTCAGCTTTCTTTCCTGCAGAGCCCTTGCATTGGGAATTATATCCTCTGACATGCCATACAGGAACACATAGGGAAATTCAAGTCCCTTGGCCACATGGATGGTCATCAGTTTCACCCTGTCGCCTTCGTCCCCGAGGTCGGCGTCGGTATACAGGGACAGGTCCTGAAGGTATTCGTCCAGGGATACGTCCTCGCCGGCGGCCTGTTCGTAATTTATCAGATAAGTCATGAATTCCGAGATATTGTCAAGCCTGGCGTTGTCCCCGTCCCTCCTGTAAAATTCCATGAAACCGCTCTTGTTCAGAAGAGCGGAAGCAATTTCCGATACTCTCAACCTGCCTTTTTGACTTTTCATCCCCTCGATGAGATTAATATACTCATCCGGCTCGCAGCCATGGAAAACCGCATTCCCCGAATATTTTGAAAAGGCATCGTAAAGTGAAATACCCTCGGCCGCAGCCTTTTCCCGGATAAAATCAATTTTCTTTTTTCCTATTCCCCTGGGAGGAAAGTTGACCGTCCTTAGGAAAGATATGTCGTCGGCTCCGGAAAGCATCCGAAGATAAGCCATGATATCCTTTATTTCCCTGCGTTCGAAGAACTTGACGCCGCTGTATACCACATAATCAATCTTTTCCCTGATCAAAGCCTGCTCCAGTGCACGCGACAGGTAATTAGCCCTATACAGAATCGCCATCTCGTCAAGCGACGCCCCTTGTTCCACAAGATGCCTTATGCGGCCGATCACCCATTTGGTCTCTTCATCCTCGTTCATTCCATGGAAGTGGACCGCCGTGGGGCCGGGGGCATTCTTCGTATGCATATCCTTGTCGACGCGCATTTTATTGTTCTTGATTATCGAATTGCCGACATCCAGGATCTCCGGTGTCGACCTGTAGTTCCTGTCCATCACAATGCTTTTCGCATTGGGAAAAATTCTTTGAAAATCAACGATGAATTCGGGTCTGGCTCCACGCCATTCATAAATCGTCTGGTCCGGGTCCCCTACCACAAAAAGATTGCCGTGACCCTTCGACAACAGTGAAACAAGCCTGAATTGCTTCGCATCGCTGTCCTGGAACTCATCCACCTGTATATAGTGCAGCCTGTCCCTCCATCTTGCCAGAACATCCGGATGGTTTTCCAATATATGCAGCGCAAAGTTAATCAAGTCGTCAAAGTCAAGCGCAAAGTTTTTCTTTTGTTTTTTCAAATAGCAATAGAAAATCTTTTCGGCCAGGTCCGATGAGCGGGATATATGCCCGTCAAGAGATTCAAAAGACTCCATGCGGTCAATGTACGAGTGGTTGTCCTTCTTTGCTGCTATGAAGTCCAGACAATTCTTGAAAGTAAGGTTTTTGGCTGTTATTCCCATTTCTGCGTAGATTTCCCTAAGAAGCATCCGCTGGTCCTGCTCGTCCATAATTGCAAATCCCCTGGGATAGTAGAGCTTGTTTATGTCTTCCCTAAGAACCTTGACGCAGAAACCGTGGTAAGTGCATACCAGACTTATAGGCTCGTCGGTCCCGATGAGACTGCGCACCCTGTTCCTCATCTCATTCGCCGCCTTGTTTGTGAAGGTCACACAAAGAATGTTGGACGGGCTTATGCCAAGCCCTTCCACAAGATAGGCATAACGCCTTGTAAGCGCCCTGGTCTTGCCCGAACCCGCCCCGGCGACAACACGGACATAGCCCTCAGTCGCCCTGACCGCCAGAAGCTGCGCGTCATTCAATCCGCCAAGCAATTCCCCAATCGCATCCATATCCGGATTATATCATCCGAACATGCGTTCTGCAAGCCTCCATGGTCATTTGTACGCGGAACGATGAATTTCTGATAAACTAATCTTATGTTTTAGGAAAATAGAATAATTCAACGGGGGGTGCCTGCCGGGAGGTTGATGTGGTGTATAATTTGAAAAGGAGGCGGCATGGACATAACGCGAAAATATTTTGACTCGTTCCAGCTTAAGATGATTGCGGCGTGCGCAATGGCGATAGACCATGCCGCGCATCTGTTTTTCCCGACTGAGATATATATGCGCTGCATCGGCCGCCTGGCTTTTCCGATCTTTGCTTTTCTGATCGCCGAAGGTTATCGCAGGACGGGGGATGTCTCGAGATATATGCTGAGGCTGTTTCTATTCGCGTTGATTTCCCAGGCGCCATACCAGCTCATGGTTGGAATCCCCGGATCAATAACCCCGAATGTGATGTTCACGCTCTTGTTCGGACTACTCGCGATTTACACAATTGACAAAGGGAATGCCGCCGCCCGCATTCTGATTCCCGCATTGCTTGCGGTCTCGGCGCAGGCAATGGCCTTTGACCACGGCGGATTCGGCGTCCTGCTTGTCATCGCGTTTTATCTGACCAGGGACAGCAGGAGCCTTCGAAACATTTCCGCAGCGATTCTGATACTGCTTTTTTCAACATATTACCTTGCCTATGGAGGGATAAACAACACGGGCTGGCTGATAGTGCTGTTTTATCTGGCGGCATTGCCGGCGATCAGCCTATATAACAACAAAAGGGGAATATCGAATCCCTTCACAAAATGGTTCTTCTATATATTTTATCCCTCGCATATCATCATTCTGCTCATCATCCGCCGCTTTGCCGGATAATGCGGCTGAATCCGGCGAAAGCTGCGCTTTGGGTCAAACTTCGGGGGGACCGTCCAAAAGACTGTATTCGGCGCTTTTCATCAGGCTGACCATAAGAACATATGAGATTATGCTCAGTATGAAGAACGGAATGAACAAAACCGCCGCAAGAACCGGAACGACTGTAAATAAAATCAATAATATATTCACCGCCAGGAAAAGGCCCCACCTGTTCGTTGCCTTCGAGGCAAGTCCGTCGTTCCCCGCCTTTGCCGCCTCATTCCTGATGCCCATGCATATTCCCCTGACCATCAGGATGATGAGCAGGGTAAGCGCCAGGCCGAATATAATTCCAAGGAGGCTCGCTTGCGTGGATGGAGCCTGGTATACATCGAGCACCGACATGAAGATCAGAGGCAGGGCCAGACTGCCCGCCCTTTTGAATTCGGCATCCTTGCCTGCCAAAGCCTTCAGTCCTATATATATGAAAATAAAACCGATGAAATCAGGCAATATGTCGAATCCGCCTATCCGAAAATCAAACAAAAAAATAAAACCCCAGAAAAGTTTCCTGTAACTCATGCCATTCCCGTTTTCAACCATTCCCATCTCCTTCGTTCCTGCATTTCGGGCATTCCCACACCTCTGTATTCTCAACCTTTGACTGCAGTTCCATCGGGGTGCCGCATTTTTCGCACAGGGGCTTTTTTGACGGCTGTCCCCTCCTGGAATTAACAAGCATCCTGTATCCGAAATATATTATTGCCGCTCCGATGAGCAGATACCACCAGTGCATTCAGTTTCCCTTCCCCGGCAGCCTTGCGATGAATCTTCCGTATTTCGACCTGCCGGTTTCCCTGCACTCCATGCCGATACCCTTTTCCTTGAGTACGTCAAGTGCATGCCCGTACATGCCTTCGTCAATCTCCCACTCGAGCTCGTAATCCACAATTCCCAGATATGAGTTTTTGTCCACTTCAGCCATCGGGAGTCCCGCGGCTATGTGCACTTTCTTCCTAAGCGTAGCCAATGTGCCGACCGGAAGCAATTCAAAGCCTGCGATATCGGGAAACGCGGTCAGATATTCATTGATTCTGAATCTTCCTCCAAGTATCATGGCGGCCTCCATTGCATCCAGGATTATATTGTTTTCAGTCATGGATGCGATGCCCTCCCTGCCGGCGAAGAGCCCCGCTGTCTTTACCGTCAGTTCGAAACCGCCATTTTTATTCCTGATCCTCAGCATCCTCCGCGACTTGTAAAGATCAAGTCCCACCGTATCATAATAATGGTTTACCTGGAGGAAAGGCTCCTCCCCTCCAAGTTCCGCCAGAATGTTGTATTCGTTTTCCAAAAGCATAAGCTTCAGCTCATATTCCTGGTTTGTATCCAATCTCGGCTCCTTTGCGGGCGGGTATGCCGGTTCGTGGCCTTGCCCTGTTCCGCGGATTAATTATACCATACATGCCCTTTGCGGATGCCTGTGGTATAATCTGCACATGGAAAATCGCAATGCAAGAATTGAACTCCTGGCTCCTGCCGGAAGCCCCGGATCCCTCCAGGCGGCAGTCGCCTCCGGCGCCGATGCCGTTTACCTTGGGCTGGCCGGATTCAATGCCCGCCTCGGGGCTGAAAATTTCGGGCGTGAAAATCTGCGGGATCACATTGAAAACTGCCATATACGCGGGGTCCGCGTATATCTGGCGCTCAACACCCTGTTGTATGACGATGAAATACCTGAGGCATTCGACACCGCGTGCTTTGCGTATGAAAATGGAATTGACGCCGTAATAGTACAGGACATGGGATTGGCTTCCCTGATGTCGGAACAATTGCCGGACCTTCCCCTTCACGCCAGCACCCAATGCAGCATCACCGGATTGGAAGGAGCCAGGTATATGGGATCGGCGGGCTTTTCCCGCGTAGTGCTTGCGCGTGAGGCTTCACCCGATGAGATCAGGAGGACCACCGCATCAGGCATCGATGTCGAGGTCTTTGTTCATGGAGCCCGGTGCTACAGTTATTCGGGACAGTGCCTCATGAGCTCTATGCTCGGGGGAAGGAGCGGCAACCGCGGAGCCTGCGCCCAGCCCTGCAGGCTACCTTATGAACTGACTGATTCCCAGGACAGGGTTTTGCTAAAGGGTCATGCCCTCAGTCTCAAGGACATAAGCTATATTGATTTTCTCGATGAATTGAAGGATATGGGCGTCCGTTCCCTGAAAATCGAGGGACGCATGAAGAATCCCGGGTATGTGGCCGCCGTTGTCGGCATCTACAGAAAATACCTTGACATGGGAGGAAAACCTGCCATTGCCAAAGCCGACCGCAATGATTTGCTCAAGGCCTTCAACCGCGATGGCTTTTCAAGCGGTATTTTTTCAAGCCAGCCCCGTTCATCCGCATTTTCGCTTTCATCCCCGTCAAACAGCGGCGCCCCGGTCGGAAAAGTCATTGAAACACAAAAAGACGGAGCAAGCGTGGTATTCAATGAGGAAATAGATAAAAGCGACGGTTTGCGAATCGGCGCGGAGGGAAGCTATGCCGGCAGAAACTTCCAGCCCGGAATCCCCTCTTTCATAAATATCGACGGTAAACCCGGCGATATAGTATTTCGCACCAGGGACATTGCCTTCGATAAAAAATACAGCCTGCCCGAAGTCATGGCAAGGGGGAAAAAACTACCGGTCCATATTATGGCTTCTGTCAGGATAGATGAAAAACCGCGGATTGAAATCCGTGACGAAAATGGCAATGTTTCGACCGTCGTGTCGTCTTGCAAGGCGCAGGCTGCCGTTTCAAACGGAACTTCTTCAGACAGAATCACGGAACAGCTTTTGAAAACGGGAAACACCCCGTATAAAGTGGAATCAGCCGGGCTTGAATGCGACGAAGGTGTCTTTGTCAGGATTTCCGAAATCAATGAACTCCGTAGAAAAGCGCTTGCCGGCCTTGATGATATCCGCAAGGGTTCACCGCGGGAAGCCGGATGCGAGCCCCCCCGGACTTTGAGTGACCATAAAAAGGATGATCCCCGTCCGTCCATAGGCCTTTGCCTTTATAAATTACCTTTGGGTCTGGATGTTTCCCGTACAAAGGCGGCAAGAATCTATGCCGATGCATCCATCGGAACGAAAAATCTTGAATTGCTCGGAGCCAGATGCAGGGAATCCGGCCTGGAATTCTTCATTCACCTCCCTTTTCATATGGAAACGCCTCCATCGGTTGGATGCGACGGATATATGGTTGAAAACCATGGGCAGCTCCGCTTTGCTAAAAATCAAAAAACCGCGCTTGGTTCAGGTTTCAATATATGCAATTCATACTCAGCCGCATTTTACGATGGCTTTTTGATAATCTCGGTTTCACCGGAAATGAATGCCGCAAGAATACGCGGCATGATTCATCCGCCCGCAGGCAACCTGGAAATCACAGTGTACGGAAGGCTGCAGGTCATGGAATCACCCTATTGCCCCGCTTCTGACGTATGCAAGGGAGACCTTTGCCTTAAGACTGACCTCAGCCTTTCCGACAGAAAAGGCGAAAAGTGGCCGATGTTATGCGACCCTGTTTCCCACAATGCAAGGATCTTCAATCCCCACAGGATATTGCTCGCAGAGGAAACGCCAAAACTGCTTGAGAGCGGCATAGGCATGCTGAGGGTCAATATTTTCGATGAAACCGCCGAAGAAGTGTATGAAATAACAAGTGCATGCCTTGAGGGCCGCCGTCCTTCGTTGAATCCGGGCTATAAATTCACGCGGGGACATTATTGAGCCGCAAAGCCTGTCTTGGTCAAATCAAATTTCCGTTGAATCTCAGTACATTGCTGTAAGGTTTTTTATAGATCGCCTTAACGGCCTCCATGATTTCATCAGCCTGGCCTTCATATAACACTGCATCAGGATCGATGCTGATATTTTCCACGTCATGCGGCCCAATGCGCCAATGCCCTTCCACTGCACCCGATATCTCTCCGTTGAGGAGCACATACTGCAGCACTTCCTTATCGCTGTACCTTGATTTAAGCCTGCTTTCGAATGCCCTCGTCAAATAGTCCGCCTTGTGAAGAATATGCACCGAATGCCGTGGGCCCGGCAATCCGCGGCTATCCAAAAGGCATATGTCCTCCGTTGCAATATAACCGTTCGCACCTTCAAGGCTGCAACCGGTTATCCTCCCGGCATCGAGCAATCCCGCGATGATTTCCCCGGTCTCGGATTTTTTGAGCCTTGTCCAGTCGCCGACCATTGCTTCGTCTGAAAAAACCATGTTGCGCATGAATCCCAGGACAACTTTCATCCTTGCTTCCTGCCTTGAATATCTGTGGATATTGAACTGCGGCCATTCGGATTCATAAGTCTGCCACACCTGTTCGCCAAAGGCATCCGGCTG
>JAFGQE010000094.1 GCA_016935835.1 Clostridia bacterium
ACGCGAATACCGAGGAACCCTGACCGCGCCGGGAAAGGATTCGCCCTTCAGAAACAGGGGCATCGATGAGAATCTTGCCTTGTTTGAGGATATGAGGAAAGGGATCTTTCCTGACGGGGCCAAGACCCTCAGGGCCAGGATAGACATGGCTTCCCCTAATCTGAATATGCGCGACCCAGTCCTTTACAGGATCATGCATGCTGAACATTCAAATACAGGATCGAAATGGTGCATCTATCCAATGTACGACTATGCGCATCCGATTCAGGATGCCATTGAAGGAATCACGCATTCGCTTTGTTCCCTCGAATTCGAGGACCACCGGCCTCTTTATAACTGGGTCCTCCGGAAGCTTGGGTACGGCGAGTTCCCAAAGCAGCGCGAATTCGCCAGGCTCAATATCTCATATACGATAACAAGCAAACGAAAGCTTCGCGAAATCGTCGAACGGGGTCTTGTGGCCGGGTGGGACGATCCCCGTATGCCCACCATTGCAGGGCTCAGGCGCAGGGGCTATACGCCTTCTTCCCTCCTGGCTTTCATAGACAAGGTAGGAATCGCCAAGACATACAGCGTCGTGGACATGGCTCTTCTTGAATTCTGCATCAAGGACGAGCTCAACAAGACCGCCCCAAGGGCAATGGCTGTCCTGGATCCGGTAAGGGTACTGATTTCCAATTGGCCGGCCGGCAAGGTCGAGATGCTGCCCGCAGAGAATAATCCCGAGGATCCTTCCGCGGGATACAGGGATCTTCCTTTCTCGGGAGAAATATTCATTGAACGGGAGGATTTCATGACAGAGCCCGCCAAAAAATATTTCAGGCTTTCACCGGGCGCCGAAGTCAGGCTTAAGAATGCCTACTTTGTGAAATGCACGGATTATAAAACCGGTGACACCGGGCAGGTTACGGAAATAACATGCACATACGACCCGGACTCCAGGGGCGGCGAGTCCCCTGACGGCAGGAAGGTCAAGGGCACCTTGCACTGGGTTTCGTCAATGCATTCAATATCCGCCGAAATCCGCAGCTACGACCGCCTTACCCACCTTGAGAGTCCCGGCGATATTCCAAAGGGAAGCCCCGTCGAAGACATGGTCAATCCAGATTCGCTGCTTGTATACCCCGGTGCAAGGCTTGAGCCATCGCTTGCGGCGGCAAAGCCCGGCGACCGCTTTCAATTTATCAGAAACGGTTATTTTTGCTGTGATCCGGACAGTACTGCCGACAATATAATTTTCAACAGGATAGTACCCCTGAAGGATACATGGGCCAAGATTTCCGGGAAAGGCTGAGGTCCTATGGCGCTCGACCACAACGAACTTCCTGTTTTCGCAAGGGATTTCCTGTCATATATGGATACCATAAGGAACTGTTCACCCAACACAATGAGGGAATATTTTTATGATATCCGAATTTTTCTGCGTTTTCTCAGGATGCACAGGCTGGGCGATAAAAGGCCTTTTGAAGAAATAACCGTCAATGACCTTGGGATTGACGTCATTGCGGGCACTAATTTGAGCGACATGTATGCCTACATGACTTATCTGAGCCGCTCCAGGGGCGCCTCGTCGCGTTCCAGGGCACGCAAGGCGGCCACCGTCAAATCATTCTATAAATATCTGTTCAGCAAGGCCCGGCTTATTCCGTCGAATCCGGCGCAGGAACTTGAGTCCCCCCGTCTCTCAAAGGAACTGCCGCGTTATCTCAGCCTTGAGGAAAGCAAGACCCTGCTTGCCTGCATCGACGGACGATATCACTCGAGGGATTTTGCCATTATTGTAATGCTGCTGAATTGCGGCCTGCGTGTATCCGAACTCGTCGGGATAAATATAAGCCATATAAGGGACAACGACACCCTTGTGGTCCGCGGCAAAGGCAACAAGGACAGGACGATCTATCTTAACGACGCCTGCATATTTGCGATAAATGAATATCTAAAGGTCAGGCCGAAGTCTTCAGCCGATGATCCCAACGCCCTTTTTCTGAGCATGCAGGGCAAGCGAATCAGCAGAAAAACAATACACTATACATTGAAAAAATATTTTCTGAAAGCGGGGCTCGACGCCGAGAAATATTCGGCGCACAAACTAAGGCACACCGCGGCCACCCTGATGTACCGGCACGGCAACGTGGACATACGGGCTTTGCAGGGAATACTCGGGCACAAGAGCATTTCAACAACCGAAATCTATACGCATGTGGACAATGAGAAACTCAGGAAGGCCGTTGAGTCCAATCCCCTCTCCGGAATAAGGCCGGGCAATAAAAAATAAGGCACGAAACCGCTTGGCGTCTTCATGCCTTTATGACTGTATACCGGATCTCCAAAACACTCAGTTCAGGGTGCCCTGGAAATTGGATTTAATAATTTTATCTAT
This sequence comes from Clostridia bacterium, assembly GCA_016935835.1. Lineage (GTDB taxonomy): Bacteria > Bacillota > Clostridia > DUPQ01 > DUPQ01 > JAFGQE01. Next base: position 2,381 of record JAFGQE010000094.1, read on the forward strand.
CTCAACTGCATCAGGAATAAGATGAATGAAGTTTTCATCGTCGCTTACCGGCAGCTTGAACCATTCGATGGCGCCGAGGTCGGCCTTGAGCGCCTCGGGAATAAGGCCGAATATCTCCGCAAGGGTTGCGTTCGTGTTGAGGTCGTCAAAAATTATATTTGTAATGTTCCTGAGCTTCATGGTATAAATCAGACTGGTCTTCTGTGCCACCAGCTCCTTAAGGAAATCCTGCTGCATCTGGATTCTGGGTATGTCCGAACCATTTACAAAAGCCGAGTCCACCCCCGGATTGTTTTTTCTGAATCTAAGCAGCTTTTCGGCGTCCTCCCCATTGAAATGCATCATGCCGGGTTCGAAATATATGTGCAGGTTCTGTTCCGGATCGTCGTAATCCATAAGATACGGCACATCGAAATCCACTCCTCCAAGCTGGTCTATGACCTCCCTGAATACCTTTAGTGGCATTACTACCCCGAATCTTATTTTGCATCCGAGCTCATTGCCTATATATTCAATCGTTTTATTGACATCCAGCCCAAATGCCGCATAGACCATGTTCATGATGTCATCGTCCTTGCCGTTTTTATTGATATCGGTGCTGACTATCGTATCCCTGGGTATGGACATAACGCTTATTTTTGAATTATAAGTGTCAACGTTCACCAGCATCATCGCATCGGTGTTTGCCCCCACCTTATCCTTGACAAAAACCATGACATTGAAAGGCCGTATGATAAAATTATCGATAAATCCCCCGGTTTCCGTCGTTCCGTTACCCGGAATGTCAATTCCTTTTTCAATTGCCTCATTCGCAGCCGCCGCCGCCCTTGTTTCCGCAGTGTTTATAATCTGCACAAAAGCCACTCCCGCGGCAGCAAGAAAACATATGATTATAATGGTGAAAGTCGTCAAAAACTTCTTTATTGCCATAAAAACCTCCCGGTCATATTACATTATACGAAATGCCCTGCCAAAAGTTCCTCGTATATATTAACCAATACCGTATGATTTGTAAAGAACGCCCCCGTAATGTCAAACAGTTGCCCAAGGCAACTGTTTGAGAATATTCAAAAAAAATCATGCATTCTCCAGGAATGTTTTGAATGCCTTGTAGCACATGTATATGTCGACCTTGCTCGCGACTTCGAACGGAGAATGCATCCCGAGCAAAGGAACGCCGACGTCAAGTACTTCAATCCCCAGCTTCGCGGCGAATTTGGCTATCGTTCCCCCGCCGCCCTCGTCGGTCTTTCCAAGTTCACCGACCTGCCATATTATCTGATTGTCGTCAAGCATCTTCGTTATCATATACATGAGTTCAGCGCTTGCATCGCTTGCCCCGGCCTTGCCCCTTGAGCCTGTATACTTTGATATTCCGACGCCTTTGCCAAGATACATCGCGTTGTTTTTTTCATGTACGCTTTTAAATGCAGGGTCGACGGCGGCGTTTACATCGCCTGAAAGCATTACCGAATTGTAAAGGACATGCTTCACATCAAGGTCGCCTGATTTGCCCTCGGTAAGCTTGAGAAGCATTCCTATGAAATATTCAAGAATATCCGACTGGGCCCCGGTAGTTCCGACCGACCCGATTTCCTCCTTGTCGGAAAGATAGCAAAGGCTTGTCTTTTTCGTTATTCCGGCTGCAAGGATCGCACGAAGACCCGCATATGAGCATACCCTGTCGTCATGGCCGTATGCCCCCATGAGTCCCCTGTCAAGTCCTATATCCCTTGACTTGAATGCGGGAACAACTTCGAGTTCGGCGTTTACAAGGTCCTTTTCGACGATCCCGTATTTTTTATTCAACAAATTCAAAACCCTCAGCTTGACGGTATGCTTTGCATCGCCGGCATCCATCGGCACCGAACCGGCAAGAATATTCAGGCTTTCGGCGGGAAACGCCTCGCCGAGTTTCTTTTCATTCTGGTCTTTTGCAAGGTGAGGCAGAAGGTCGGTGATTACAAAAACCGGGTCGCCGTCGTCTTCACCTATGTTTACGTCAATTTTCTCCCCGTCGCCCCTTATGATGGTGCCGTGAAGGGAAAGCGGTATTGAAAGCCATTGGTATTTCCTGACGCCGCCATAGTAATGGGTTTTAAGATATGCCAGATCCGTATCTTCAAATACCGGGACCTGCTTGAGGTCAAGCCTCGGGGAATCTATATGCGAACCAAGCATGTTGATTCCTTTTCCCAGGCTTTCCTTTCCTATGACAGCCATGATCACCGACTTGCCGCCGGCCGAATAGTAAACCTTGTCTCCCTGATGAAGCTTCTGATTCGCACCGAATGCGCTCTTCAATGATATGTAGCCCTCTTCTTCGAGGAGCGTGACCGTGTTCTGCGCAAATTCCCTTTCAGTTTTCGATGCATCAAGGAACTTTGCATAATCCCTGCAAAAGGATGATGTTTCCTCCGTTTCCTTTTCGCCTATCTCGCTCCAGGCGTTTTTTCTTTTATAAAGCAGCTGGTCATAGTTTTTGTTGTCCGTCATGATATCCTCCAATGAATCATTTATAAAATAACACCGCCTCCCGCCACATAATCGCCTTCATAAATCACCGCCGATTGTCCGGGGGCGACGGCCCTCATCGGTTCCTCAGTTTTTATCAAGAATCCGTTGTCCGGCCGTTTCGTCAATTCCTTTATTCTCGCAGGTGCGGCTCCGTATCTTATTTTAACATACAAATCGCAGCCGGTGGGAATATACCCGTTTATAAGATTTACATCTTTTATCGCAAATGAATCCCTGTACAGGTCGTTTTCACCGCCCAGCGTCACTTCCCTGCTTTCATTGTTTATATCAACAACATACGCAGGTTTTCCAACCGTTATTCCAAGGCCCTTCCTTTGCCCTATCGTGAAGTTTGATATTCCCCCGTGAACTCCAAGCTTCCTTCCGCCGATATCTACGAAATCACCCTTTTTTGAATCATTCCTGTTCTCTGATTCAAGAAACCTCTTATAATCCGAGGCAATAAAACAAATCTCCCTGCTTTCGCTTGATTCCGTGGACATCAATCCCATTGAGCCGCATATTTCCCTTGCCCCGGATTTTTTCAGGCCATCAAGCGGAAACAATATATGGCGGAGCTGGTTTTCTTTGAGTATGTATAAAAAATATGACTGGTCGCGTGCAGAATCAATTGATTTGGCAAGCCGCGGGACTCCGCCTGAAATTCTTATAGACGCATAATGTCCGGTTGCGGCGAAATCAAAGCCTCTTTCCATCGCATGGTCATATATATGCCCGAATTTGATCATTCTGTTGCACACGACGCACGGATTCGGAGTCCTGCCGTTTTCATATTCATTTATGAAATATTCGATTACATCCCTTTTGAATATTTCGGTGATGTCATGATACTCATGGCGTATGCCGAGTTTTTTGCATATGCTTTTGGCATTGTCAACAGAAAAAGAACTTACCCCTTTTATTTTAAAGGTAAATCCCTCCACTTCGTATCCCTGCCTCATCAAAATGACCGCGGCGGCGCTGCTGTCTATCCCGCCGCTCATCGCAAGAAGAACACGCCCACCCATCATTGGTTCCTGCAGCAGTTGTCGCACTTATGATAAGCCTCGATGTCCTTTCCCTGGCTTTTCAAATAATTGCAGATAGCCTCCTTTATGGCCTCCTCGGCAAGAACGGAACAATGCATCTTTACATCCGGCAATCCTCCCAGCGCTTCCGCCACCGCTTTATTTGTAAGCTCCAGCGCCTCGTCGATGCTTTTGCCCATAACCAGTTCGGTAGCCATGCTGCTTGTGGCTATGGCGGCTCCGCAGCCGAAAGTCTTGAATTTGATGTCCTTGATGACATCATCCTCAATTTTCATGAATATCTTCATAATATCACCGCATTTTGCGTTGCCTACTTCTCCTATGGCATTGGCATCCGGAATTTCACCCACATTGCGGGGATTTGAAAAATGGTCCATGACTTTTTCTGAATACATATCTATTCCTCCAGTTTTTTTCCCTTGACAAAGTCTTCATACAGCGGGGACATCTCCCTTAGCCTCAAGACTATCCTTTTTATTGTTTCTACTATATAATCCACATCCTCCATCCGGCTGTCCGTGCCAAACGAAAGTCTCAATGATCCGTGTGCGATTTCATGGGGAAGGCCGAGCGCGAGAAGAACATGGGAGGGGTCGAGCGAACCGGAAGTGCACGCGGAACCGCTTGACGCCATTATTCCGTTCATGTCCAGCAAAAGCAGGAGTCCCTCCCCTTCAATGAAGCGGAAGGCAAAATTCGCATTGCCCGGAAGTCTTTTTTCAGGATCGCCGTTGTAAATGGAATACGGTATCCCGGAAAGGACCTTTTTTACGACGGCATCCCTGATCTTCCTGATTCCTGCTGAATTCGACTCCATGCCGGCAACAGCTTTCTCAATCGCATATCCAAGCCCGATGATGCCGGGGGTATTCTCAGTCGAAGCCCGTCTTGTCCTCTCCTGTCCTCCCCCGTGAAGCAGGTTATCAATTCTGGTTCCCCTCTTTATATACAGCGCCCCCGTTCCCTTCGGCCCGTGGAACTTGTGCGCCGACAATGAAAGAAGGTCCACTCCAAGGTCCTGGACATCCACCGGGACGGCACCGATCGCCTGGACGGCATCAGTATGAAACAGAATGTTTTTGCCGGCAAGAAGGCCTGCTATTTGCTTTATGGGTTGAATCGTACCGATCTCATTGTTGGCCATCATGACTGAAACCAATGAAGTATCATCCCGTACTGAAGCCGCAAGCTTGCGCGCATCAACGATTCCATTTGGTTCAACCGGCACATATGTCACCTCGAACCCATTCTTGGAAAGATATTCGAAAGTATCAAGAACCGCATGATGCTCTATGTTTGTGGTCACCAGGTGCCTGCCCTTCCTGACGCTCGCAAAGGCGGCTCCCTTAATCGCCCAGTTGTCCGACTCGGTGCCGGAACCCGTGAAAAAAATCTCGTTGGGCCTTGAGTTAAGCGCGTCGGCAACCTTTGCCCGTGCATTTTCTATTTCTTTTTTCGCATCCCTCCCCAATGAATAAATTGAAGAGGGGTTGCCGTAATTCTCCGCAAACCAGGGAATCATTTTTTCCAGCACCCCGACGTCTACTCCCGTCGTCGCTGCATTATCAAGATAAATCAATCCAGCCATCACAAACTCCTTAATTAATGATACCCCTCGAATTATGCGCTAATCACTCGCCGTCCGGCAATGGTTTGTCTTCACCGCCATCATCGCGCTTACCGTTGGCTTCGTCTTCACCGGGTTTATTTTTCCTTAGGAAAAATAAATAAAACATGATTATGAACACATATATTCCAAGTGAAATCCCAAGTTGAAACTGTATCGTGGATAGGTTCACGATCAGCAGTATAAAAAGAACTATTGCAATCCAGGCATATATTCTTCTTACTTTTTCTTTCTTTCTTCCATCCATTCCGCTATTTTCCTTTCATGCCCGTTGTTCGTGGGCTTGTAGTAAACATTATTCTTTATATTATCCGGAAGGAACTGCATTTCGACATAGTTGCCCTCATAATCATGCGCATACTTGTATCCCTTCGAATACCCCATTTCCTTCATTCCTTCGACAGGTGCATTCCTAAGCCACATTGGAACAGTCCCGGTATCCGTGTTTTCGACATCATACAGGGCTTTTTCAATCGCAACATAGCTTGCGTTTGACTTCGGGCTTGATGCTACATATGCGGCGGCTTCCGCGAGTATTATCCTTGCCTCAGGCATCCCTGTCATCCTTACCGCCTCCGCGGCGGATTGCGCCACAAGAAGGGCGGTCGGATTTGCAAGCCCTACATCCTCCGAAGCGCATATAACTATCCGTCTTGCGAGAAAATTAATGTCCTCGCCGGCATACAGCGCCCTCGCAAGATAAAATATCGCCCCGTCGACAGAGCTTCCCCTCATGGATTTTATCATGGCGCTTATATTGTCATAATGCTCCTCTGCATTCTTGTCAAACCTTATAGCCTTCTTTTGAAGGCAGTTTTGAATTGTTTCAACTCCAATTCTGATTGCACCGTCTCCGGAAACATCGGTTGTCAGCACTGCGAGTTCAAGTGCGTTCAATGCGATCCTTGCGTCCCCCGAGCTGTAGGAACATAAAAAATCCAGCGCTTCTTCAGTCACTTCAATATTGTGGCTTCCAAAGCCATTTTTTTTGTTTGCCAGGGCTTTTTTCAGTATTTGCCTTATATTCTCCGGGGTAAGCGGTTTTAGCATGAATACGGACGACCTGGATATCAACGCCTTGTTAACTTCGAAGAAAGGATTTTCGGTAGTTGCTCCAACCAGCACTATCGTGCCATCCTCAACGGACGGCAGAAGGGCGTCCTGCTGGGCTTTGTTGAACCTATGTATTTCATCAATGAAAAGAACTGTCTTTCCCGGCATGTTCAGAAGGCTGTTCCTGGTTTCGTTTATTATTTTCTTGATTTCCGCAACGCCTGATGTCACCGCGTTTATTTTCTCAAAATTTGATTCAGTGGTCCTTGCTATGATTCTTGCAAGGGAAGTCTTTCCCGTTCCGGGAGGTCCGAAAAGTATGATCGGCCGCATCCTGTCAGCCTCGATCATTCTTCTAAGCAAAGTTCCCTTGCCCACTATCTCTTCCTGGCCGATGAAATCATCGAGGGTTTCAGGTGTTACCCTGAATGCCAGGGGCTGTTTTTCAATCATAATTCCACCATGTCCCGCATACTCAAAACCGTGCCCGGCATATTTGCTGACCCGCTTTATTTGTACAAAGGCCTTTTCTCTACAAGCCCCCTTACCATCGATCTGACTTTATCCCTCGAATTGTAAAAATCCTTCAATGTCAGCGCAATGGCATCGGCTATCACCATCATGTCTGAAGCATCCATGCCCCGTGTCGTAACGGCGGGTGTGCCCAGCCTGATTCCGCTGGTAACGATGGGTCCCCTCGGATCATACGGTATGCCGTTTTTATTACAGGTTATGTTCACCTCATCGAGCATGCCCTGGGCGTCTTTCCCCGATATATTTATATTCGTAAGGTCGGCGAGCATCAAATGATTGTCGGTGCCGCCCGAAACCAGTTCGAATCCATTTGCCATAAGCCCATTTGCAAGCGCAGCGGCATTGTCAACTACATTCTTTTGATATATCCGGAAGTCTTCGTCCAAAGCTTCCTTCAATGCGACCGCCTTTGCAGCAATAATATGCATAAGCGGCCCGCCCTGCGTTCCGGGGAAAATTGCTCCGTCAACTTTTTTCGCATGTTCTTTTTTGCATAGAATCATGCCTCCCCTGGGACCGCGCAGGGTCTTGTGGGTTGTCGTCGTTACAAAATCAGCGAAAGGAACGGGATCCGGATGCAGTCTTGCCGCAACAAGCCCTGCGATATGGGCCATGTCAACCATAAGATATGCGCCGCATTCCTTCGCTATCTCAGAGAATTTACTGAAATCCAGGCTCCTTGGATATGCGCTTGCACCTGCGATTATCAGCCGGGGCCTTTCCCTGATTGCAATTTCCCTGATCTCGTCAAAATCAATCCTTGAATCGGATTTCCTGACGCCGTATGATACGACATTGAAATATTTTCCTGAAATATTTTTTGACATTCCATGTGAAAGATGACCTCCGCATGATAAATCCATGCCAAGCACCTTGTCGCCGGGTTCAAGAACCGCAAAGAACACCGCCAGATTCGCCGAAGCCCCTGAATGGGGCTGTACATTCGCATGGTCCGCCCCGAACAATTCCTTTGCCCTGTCTATCGCCAGCTGCTCCACCACATCCACGTACTCGCATCCGCCGTAATATCTTTTTCCCGG
>JAFGQE010000095.1 GCA_016935835.1 Clostridia bacterium
AAGTGAAATAGCTCACAAAAATGATGCCGCTTTCATCGTCAACACTGATTTAATGGCCTTGGCGGTACTTAAGACACCCGGAGATTGTGCCGCGGATTTTGTCGTGGGGGATGCCCAGCCCATGGGGAACCCCATGGCCTTTGGCGGGCCGCACCTTGGATTTTTCGCAGCCAATGCCAAATATATGAGAAAGATGCCGGGAAGAATCGTCGGGGAGACGACCGATTCAAAGGGGAACAGGGGCTATGTGCTGACGCTGCAAGCCAGGGAACAGCATATTAGAAGAGAGAAAGCGACTTCGAATATCTGCTCCAACCATGCGTTGAATGCGCTTGCGGCCACAATATATATGTCGGCTGTAGGAAAAACAGGACTCAGGGACATCGCCTTGCGCTGTGCCAACAATGCCAGGTATGCCTGTGACAAGCTGGTCGGGACGGGGAAATTCAAAAAGGCCTTTGACAAACCTTTCTTCAAGGAATTCGCGGTCGAGGCCTTGGCGGATATAGAAAAATTAAACAGGGAATTGCTTGCCGGGGGCTATCTGGGAGGGTATCAGGTCGGAAGAAAGTATCCCGGGATGGAAAAGCTGTGGCTTGTTGCGGTAACTGAAAAGAGGACCAGCGATGAGATAAAAGATTTCGCAGGGAAAGCGGGTGAAGTGGAATGAGCAGACTGATATTTGAAATAAGCAGACCGGGAAGAAGGGCTTTCGAACTTCCAAAACCGCAGTTTCCACAGAAAACGGCGGAGGAGCTGTTTGGCGCGGATTTAGTCAGAAAAAAAGATGCAAGGCTCCCCGAAGTTACAGAAGTGGACGTGGCAAGGCATTTCACTGAGTTAAGCCGTAATAATTTTGGCGTTGATTCGGGATTCTATCCGCTTGGCTCATGTACGATGAAATACAATCCAAAGATAAATGAGAAAATCGCATCCCTTGACGGATTTGCGAACCTTCATCCCTACCAGCCCGAGGAAACCGTCCAGGGCGCGCTTAAGCTGATGTATGGTTTGTCCAAGCAATTGAAGGAAATAACCGGCATGGACCACATGTGCCTCCAGCCTTCCGCCGGGGCCCAGGGAGAAATGGCGGGACTGATGATAATCAAGGCTTATCACAAAAAAAGGGGCGACGACGCCCGCACGAAAATCATATGCCCTGATTCAGCGCACGGCACTAATCCTGCATCCGCCGCGGTTGCGGGGTTTGATGTCGTTCAGGTAAGATCAAATTCAAGGGGTCTTGTGGACGTTGACGAGCTAAGACGGCTTGCCGGCAGCGATACGGCCGGACTGATGCTTACCAACCCAAATACGCTCGGCTTGTTTGAAGAGGACATAATAGAGATATCAAGGATCATACACGGATGCGGGGGACTGCTGTATTACGATGGGGCGAACGCCAATGCCATACTTGGAAAAACAAGGCCCGGGGATATGGGATTTGATGTTGTTCATCTGAACCTGCACAAGACTTTCACCACCCCGCATGGAGGCGGAGGGCCCGGGGCGGGGCCTATCGGGGTCAAGGAACGGCTTTATCCATTCGTGCCGGTTCCGGTGGTAACTTTCAAAGACGGTGTTTACGGGCTGGACTATAACAGGCCTGATTCGATTGGCAAGGTTCGTTCATTCTATGGGAATTTCCTTGTATTGGCCAGGGCTTATGCATATATTCTTTCAATGGGGGGACCGGGCCTGTCCCTGGTGTCGGAAAATGCGGTTCTCAATGCGAATTATATGCTGGCTTCCCTGGTTGATGATTTCGATGTTCCATTTGGAAAACGATGCATGCATGAATTCGTCATTTCCGGCGAGAAACAAAAAGAAATGGGCGTATCAACGCTCAGCATGGCAAAACGGCTGCTTGACTATGGGTATCATCCCCCTACAATATACTTCCCGCTTATTGTCAGGGAGGCGATGATGATCGAGCCGACTGAAACTGAATCGAAGGAAACCCTGGACGAATTCATAGGGACGCTGAAGAAGATAAATGAGGAGGCGATATCGAATCCGGACATGGTCAATGCATCGCCCCATACTACGAAAACGGGTCGCCTTGACGAGGTCAAGGCAGCCAGAACCCCGGTTCTCAGATATACTTTCAATGAATAAACAAAATCATTGATAATGAAAACCGAACGGTCGCACCATGCAATCGTTCGGTTTTATTTTATTTCATTATCCGGGATTTGATTCGCTCGTATTCTTCTTCGGTTATATCCCCCTTTGCCAGCCGGACATTCAATATCTCGACGGCCTGGGAAATTTTATCCGGGGAATGCGTTGCGGTTGGCCTGGCGGATGGTTGCGCAAGCCTTATTATCGCCCAGACTATGACGGCAATCAAAATCAAAGGAATAATGAATATAAACCACTTGGATTGTACTATCGTCTGATACCATGGCCAAAAAATCATGTTTTCCGCCTCCTCTTTTCTTATATGAGTTTATACCCGCTGTTTTCGTATTTCAATATATTTGCAGAAAAAGGTGTTTGGCGGCAGACCTTTTTGGAATTTCACAGCTTGTTGTATCTGTCGAGGCATTTCAGGTACCACTCATAATCATACGGCGGCTTGCCTGCGAGATAATGGTTTTTTCCCGAGCCAAGCGAATCCGACCACG
>JAFGQE010000096.1 GCA_016935835.1 Clostridia bacterium
CCACCACAAGGACGCCCTTCGCGCTTTCGAGGGGTATCATCGCCTTGACAGTGCTCCCAAGTTTCCATCCATCAAGCATGAACTCCGGCTGCAGTTCGACCGTCGAACCTTCCAGACGCGAAATCGTTGCCTTCATGGTTCCGCCTTCGTATTCGATTATGGCCTCTTGACCCACTCCCACATTGTTAGTCCTTACCAATGATGATGCAGCCGTAAGCATTATATCTTCGTTCTCGACAAGGGAGATCAGATTGGTTCCGGTCCGAATCATGTCTCCCTTTTTAAAATCCATCATGACCAGGACGGTGCCCTCAATATCAGAAACTATCATGGAATCAGCCTTTTTCTTTTTGAGGTCGTTGTATTTGTTTGTCACATCCTCGAAATCAAGTTCAGCGAGGCGCAGGTCGTACCAGCTGGCCGTTCCCGCTTCATATCTTTCGAGCGCGCGTTCATAGGAAAGCTTCTGCCTTTGGTATGATATGTCCATATCCCTGAGTTCCTTATCAATATCGCCTATGTCAAGTACCGCGAGTATGTCCCCGGGCCTGACCTGGTCGCCTATGCTGACTCTATATTCAAGAAAAGGCGCATTGTATTCCGTGAATGAATAAGAAACCCTTGCAGAAGGGCTCCACTGAGCGAAAAGGGATATCTCCTTGCTGATGTCGCTGTAGAAAACTGTCTGGGTTTTATATTCTATTTCCTTTGGCTCCTTGATGGGAGGCGAAAGCTTTTCATCCTCCACGGGCAGAAAACCGCATCCCGAGGCAAAAGCCATAAAGAACGCCAATATGGTTATAAATAAGATTTTCAGTTTCATCGTCAGCCCCGGCTCCCTATTTCAACTATGCATGATTATAGCATTATTTAAAACGTATATGCCAAGGCCCGGCCAAAATTCATAAATTGTTAATAATTGGCCGGAACCCATGTCTGGCAAGGCCAAACCCGTTGTGTCCAGGGCGCCGGGATGTGATAAAGTATTGATATAAATTTCGACGGGGGCTTATATGGAACATAAATTCATGGATCTTTCATTGGATTTCAGTGAACGCGCACGGGAACTCGTTGGTCTTCTCACGGTTGATGAAAAGATTTCACAGATGCTGCACTTCTCCCCGGCAATCCCCAGGCTCGGGATATCTTCCTACACATGGTGGAACGAGGCTCTGCACGGTGTTGCAAGGGCAGGGACCGCGACAGTTTTCCCGCAGTCGATCGGAATGGCCGCCTCTTTCGATGAAGACCTGGTATATGATACGGCATGCATGATTTCGGATGAGGTCCGCGCAAAGCACCACGAGTACCTGAGGCGGGGCGATACAGGGATATATAAAGGCCTTACCGTATGGAGCCCGAACATCAACATATTCCGCGACCCCAGGTGGGGCCGGGGCCACGAGACATACGGAGAGGACCCGTATCTGACGGGTAGAATGGGAACCGCATTCATCAAGGGAATGCAGGGAAACGACGGCAAGTATCTCAAGACCGTTGCAACGGCAAAACATTATGCGGTGCACAGCGGGCCTGAGAAACTGCGGCATTCTTTCAACGCAGAGGTGTCCGCCAGGGATTTATATGAAACATATCTTCCCGCCTTCAGGGACTGCGTCATCGAGGGCGGCGCATGGTCGGTGATGGGTGCATACAACCGCACAAATTCCGAGGCTTGTTGCGCAAGCCCGACACTCTTGCAGAAAATTTTGCGGGAGGAATGGGGATTCCCCGGATATGTAGTATCGGACTGCCATGCGATATGCGACCTTCACCTGCACCACGGCCTGACCGGCTCCCCCGAGGAGTCGGCCGCCATGGCGGTAAAAAGCGGATGCGACCTGAATTGCGGCCGCACCTACGCATCTTTAAGGGCAGCCTTTGAAAATGGACTTATTTCGGAGGATGAAATAGATACGGCCGTGACGCGGCTTTTCGAGGCCCGCATGCGCCTTGGCATGTTCGATCCCCCTGAAAAAGTCCCATATGCGCAGATTCCTTTTTCCATCAACGACTGCGATGAACACCGGGCGAAGGCCGTCGAAGCCGCTGAAAAAACGATTGTACTGCTTAAGAATAACGGCGTGCTTCCTTTACCGGGCGATATCCGGACGATTGCAGTGGTCGGGCCCAATGCGGACGACAGGGGTGTTCTGCTTGCGAATTACAACGGGATTCCTTCCGAAACCGTCACTGTGCTTGAGGGAATCAGGGAAATGCTGCCCGATGCGCGCATAATGTATTCGCAGGGATGCCATATATGCGCAACCGAGCTTCGCGAGGATGAAACCTCCCTGATATCGGAAGCAGTATCGTGCGCCATCGCTGCCGAGGCTGTGATAGTTGTCACGGGATTGAATTCACAGATTGAAGGAGAGGAAGCGGACCCGCGTTATCCCGAATTCGGCGGAGGCGACCGCGAAAGCATTTCCCTGCCCGGTTTGCAGGACCGCCTGGTCGACGCCCTTTATGAAACGGGCAAACCGCTGGTTATGGTCAACCTGAGCGGCAGCGCA
>JAFGQE010000097.1 GCA_016935835.1 Clostridia bacterium
CGTTTTCTATTTCAATTATATTTTCCTCAATATTGTATTCGCCGTCGCCCCTGCTGCTTTTTACGGTTCCTTCCTTTCCCGGCGGAAGCATCACCTTGTGCATCAAGGCCGGGGTTTCCTGGACTTCGGCGATGATTGAGCCGCCCTTCAGCTTATCACCGGCTTTAACCAGAATCCGTGTCTTCCATTTCCTTGACCGGTCGGGTGCGTGAACCCCTATGCCTTTGTCAATGAGCGGTCCGCTGATTTCCTCCATTATTTTCAGCGGCCTTTGTATCCCGTCAAAAACACCTCCAAGAATCCCCGGTCCGAGGTCAACCGAGAGCGGGCTTCCCGTGGCAGCGACAGGTTCGTTTATCCTGAGTCCGGTTGTTGTTTCATAGACTTGTACGACCGCCCTGTCGTTTTCAACAGAAATGACTTCCCCAACAAGTCCCTTTTCTCCTACAAGAACCATTTCCAGCATACGGAGCTCTTCGTTTCCCTTTACAAAGACAACGGGGCCGCTGATTCCGCTTATATAACCTTTTACCGCTTTATTATTGTCCATCCAGCAAATCTCCGTCCTCTATGGGAATCCTGCACATTTCCAGGAACTTTTCCCTTGCCTGCTGTGTTTTTGTCAAAAAGCAGCAGTCCATCCTCATCCTCTTGTTTTTGCCGTAAATAATGAATCCTCCGAGGATTTCTTCAGCGGAGGCTTTTATTTCCGCCTCCAAGCCTGTTTCCGACACGATTTTACGAAGCAGTTCCTCCTCGCCGGGGCAGGCTTCCACAATATACCCGCTGTCATCTATAATCTTTATGCTTTCAAGCAAATTCTCCACGATTCTCATGGGATATGCGGTTGTTTTTTTGTATTCAGCCAGTTCCGCCCTAACCTGTTTGAAGACATCCTCTATGATGTCCCTTCTTTTATCGAACATCTTCCTCTTTCCGTCGACAAGGGCCTTTGATACGGCTTCGTTCAATTCGCGCCGATTCTGCCGTGTTCCGGTCTGGATCGCATGGTATGCATTCTCCAAAAGGCTTATTTCCTTTTCCTTCAAAGTCTGCTTTATTTTTAATTCCGTGCCTTCGACCAACTCTTTCTTGCGCTTATGCGCTTCACGAAGAGCCATGTCCGTGAAGCTTCTGAGTTTTTCATTCACTGAATAATTCGGGTTGAATTCATCCATTTGGTTCCCTCAAATCTTTACGCCTATTGCATCCCTGACATATCTGGTTATGGAGTCAGGTCCCCGCCTTGTCCCATGTCTGTCCGGCACCACGACCACAAGCGGCAAATGTCCGTTTTTTCTCATTTCGTCAAGCTTATCGGGTATCAGTTCAGCCAGCTTTTCCGTTATCAGAATGATTCCAAGGTCAGAATCATCAAGGCAATCACTCATGGCATCCATTGTTTCCTTGTAGCCATGGACGACCACGCCTTCGATTCCTGCAAGGCGCATTCCCTTTTGTGTATCGACATTGTCGCTTATCAAATAAAATTTCATGGCCTGTCTTTCCTTACGGCAGTATCAGGATTGAAACAATCAGCCCGTATATTGCTATTCCTTCCGCAAGACCGACGAATATGATTGTTTTGCCCAGCAAAGACGAGTCTTCGCTGATCGCACCGAGCGCGGCCGATGCCGACGCCGCAACCGCTATTCCTGTTCCTATCGTTGCAAGTCCAGTGGACAATGCGGCGGCCAGATATCTGAGTCCATCGTTGGACCCGGCCGCAACAGCTTCGGCCGCCGTATCAACTTCAGCCGCCAATGCCCTGCCGCCCGCCAGCATTACTATCGTAGCCGTCATCAATATCCCGAATATAAGGGCCATGTTAACCGCCATCACCGTCTTGATGTTTTTAGGGTTCTGCGATTTTTTCCAGTAAACAACACCCGCAGAGGAAAGAACAACCACCAGAACCAACGCACCTATGAGTAAATCCTTCATAATGTAAATACCTCCGTATTACCCTTCATTTTCAACCGCATGCCCTGCGGACGCATTCCCGCCGGAAGCTACTCCTTCCGGCCCTGTATTTTCATGGGTTTGAATTCCCTGCCCTCCCCTTTGAAAAAACGAGAGAACAATTCATAATATTCAAGCCTCAGTCCCTGGATTCCTACGACAAGGCCCTCCAGTACAAGAATCAAAAGATTTCCTATCACCAGGGCCAGTATTCCTCCGGCCTTGCCCTCAATGAGGTCATAAAGCGCCCATACGGCCAATGACAACCCGGCATGGCTCAGTGCGAAAGCCCCCAGCCTCATGAATGACAACGTATTTGTCAGGAATGACAGAACCGCTTCGAAAACTTCAAAAAACGCCTCGACTAAAAAGGTTCCCTTTTCCTTCTCGGGCAGCATCCTCTTGCCTATCATAAGATTGTGCAACGGTTCCTTCAGGAACATCAGTATAATCGGCAGGATAAAGAAGCCCGCGATAAATATGAATGAAGTAACTGTCTTTCCACTTATCAAAAGGACAAGGGCGAATATTATCGCCCCCAGGTAAAACACAAGCCCGGCTATCCCGTTCTTGTCAAAGATAACTTCCCTGAAGGATTTTGATTTTATTGCATTTATAATGTTAATGACCATCGCAATAAGTATCACAGCCACTCCAAACGCCACCGAAGCGAACAGCATCGTCATTATATTCCTCATGGGGTTTTTATAAAGGGGCGTCAGGATCTGCTCATTACCAAAAATACTGCCATAGACAAATCCGAATATTATTGAGGATATTCCGCACATTATGCCGATTCCGGCAAGATCCATCTTTTTCTTCAAATAAATAACAAGTCCCAGCAAGGCAAGCACGGCTCCATGGCCCACGTCTCCGAACATCAGTCCGAACATAAGCACATATGTTATGGCCACGAACAGTGTCGGGTCTATTTCATTCGGCGACGGGGTTCCATAGGTTTTCACTATGAACTCAAATGGTTTTACAATGCGTATGTTTTTTAGGGCCGTGGGGCTTTTCAACGACAAGACCTGATTGGCATCCTCGAAATAAAATGAAATTCCCTTTCTTTTATACTGGGCTTCCAGTATGTTCATGCTTCCCTTTGGTATCCACCCCGAAAGATAAAAGGATTCCTCTGTATGGGCGGCATACTTCTTTATGTCCGCTGTTTTATGAAGGTAGTTTATATCCGAGTAAATTTCATCGAATTGTTCCCTTGCCCCTTCAATGAATTCCTCATATTCCTTCATATAGCCTTTAATCTCTTCCTCTGCCATTGCAATCGTTTCCCCAATGTTTTTTGCGGTTTCGGCGGGCGTTCCGGAAATCGCCTCGGAAATGTCTATTCTTTCAAAATACAGCGAGGCAAATATGCTGTCGACTTCGGAAACCACGGCATTTGGGGCATAGTATGAAAACCAGACATCGTCGCCATCCCTTTTGAAAAAGAAGATTATGACATTCAGTCTGCCTATCGATTCGTTCAGCCTCCTGTAATTTTCATATGACATCCTGCCAAAGCGGACATTAATGAAGTTCATGTCAAGTTCCCTGAGGTCCACGTCGAAATCAAGCATCGGCATCATCCTGTTAAGAACATTCCTGTTCTTTTCAATGACAATCTTTTTTTCGTCCATCCTCTTGTTGTGCATGTCAAAAAACTTTTCAAGCTCTTCTACAAATGTCTCTGCATCCCCTGTGATTCTGTCGATGTTTTCAATTAGATTACCTACATCTATCTCATGTTCCTTGATTCCAAAGATGTTGTTCAGGGAATCCAGCCTGCGCATAAGGTCGGAGTGCCGGTTGAATTCGCCAAAAGGCGTAAGGCCCTTTATATTCTCCATGACTCCCAGGGAACTCTCCGCCTCAAAGTCATGGTTCAGTATATGAGAAAGGACAAACGCATCGAATTTCTCAAGAGGTCCCACTATATTCACGAATTCCATTTTCATCACAGGCATTTCATATACTCCTTACAAGCTGAAACCCACGACATATTTCTTAATCTTATCCGGCCTCAGGCCGTATCTTATTCCCTCTATTATCGATATTATATTGGATAACTCGTATTCCTTCATATGTATGTAATCAACGGCTGACGAAACCGTCAACGGAAATTTTCTAAAAAGCCCGCTATGGATATTATACATGTATTCGGCAAAGTTGACTTCAAAGAACTCGTCTATGTCCCTCTCGAATATCTTTGCATATCTGGTTTTCGCAACGATGTTGGCAAAGGCCTCAACGGTTTCGGCTTCGATCAATTCGTTCAGGGTCTCTTTTTTTATCCTTGAGTTGAACGGAAGCACATAACTCCTGATAATTTCCTTGGGCATGCTGAAATATTTTTTGCAACGGTAAATCCATAAAAGGTTGAGTACATCCGTCTTTACCCCGAATGAATCCAAAAGCGGCTTCCTGTCATTGCCCTTTAGATACTTCTTTATGCTTCCCGCAAGAAACTTGAAGTAATTCATGTCGAGCACCATCTCTATATTGAAAAGATTTATCCGGGTATTGTCCGCTACAAACGGCCTCAGAACATCATAGTACTCGGTTCCCTTTAGATTTGTTATGAATTCAGCCGTGCTTTTGGATGTCAGGAGTTTGTGAAAATCAACCTCCGACTTATCTTTCAGAAAAAGAAGGAACCCTTCGGCCGACATCACCCCTCCGGCTGTTTCAAGCCTCCTGAATATAATTTTCAGGCTCTCGGTCTCGTATTTCTTGTATGTGCTCTTTAGGAATTTCCTTGCGTCCCCGAACGTGAACTTCAGGAATTTTTCATATTCCCTCATAATGTCGCTTTTGATAATGTTCTCCAGCTGGCCCCTGTGTACCTTATTTTCGTCAACATTGCTCAGTATCGCCTTATAATGGGTTTCCGTTTTTAGATAATGGGCTATCTCGCCTACGCTTTTCTTTTCAATAAGCTCTTCATAGTCCTCTTTTGTCAGTAACCTTCCATATGAAGCGCGGGCCTTGGCGGCCAGTGCGCTGTAATTGAACAAACTAAGATCCACTGTCTTCACTTCCGGTAATTATATCGAATACAGCATTTACCCATGAGCCGCGGTTCTCTTTATAAAATTCATCCATTGCCGCAAGACGTTTGCCGGCGCTTTCATTTATTCTCTTCATACTTTTCGCAGCCTCTTTTTTTTCTTCCTCGTACAGTTGTTTGAGCTTGGTCTCAACCATGCTGCCGATGTCCTTTTGCATCCTTGCGACATCGTCCTTCATCTTTTGCTCAAGGTTGCGTATTTCTTCCTTGCCTTCATCGATTATATGATTCGCCTTGCTTTCGATATCAAGTATGCTGCCAATGACTTCTTTCATTTCAATCTCCGGTATAATCTCTTACGGTCCTGTGCTTGTTCGGCCTTCACCAATTATACAACTATGGCGTTTGCTTATCAAGCGCACCAGCACCTTCGCATCTGTTTCCATATTCCGTGAAACATGCCGTGAAACATTTTTATTTCTTGATTTACGCACTTTTTTCGGTGAAAACCTGCAAAAAATACGCCGTATCCATTAAGACCCGGCGCATTCCTTCAATATTTTCAGCCCGCCTGTAATTACATGCTTTTTGCTTGCTTCAATGCCTTTGGCAATGTATAGGCCGCTGCAACGGCCAGTAATGCAAGGCTTGCAATGACTGCCGCCATTACCGGAGGGTGCGCACCGTTGAAGCCGCTGTCCGAAACATGCTTTATCAAAATACCCGCATACGCCCAAATGAGAACCAATCCGTATGGTATGTCCCTGTTTCTGATCATGGTCGCAATGCCGATTGCAATTCCGACCGCAAGGACCACAATCGTAATAACCTGCTCCCACGTCCCCGAGGGGTTGAGGTTCCAGTCGACAAGCTGAGTTGTAACGTTTGCAATTGTCGCCACCGTTATCCATCCGAAATAAACACTAAATGGCAGCCTTATGAAAATTTTCTCCTTCTTGGACAACGCTTCCTTACTAAGAATCATATTGATCCTTATCAAGCTGGCCAGTATAACAAGCATCAGCAGCAGCGAAAGCTCGATTATCCTGTAGTGCCATGCGAAAATCCATACGCTATTTGCCACCGATGACAA